>JAIPDI010000019.1 GCA_021737785.1 Deltaproteobacteria bacterium | reverse complement strand
AATTCACAATTCCTCTATTATCGCCATATGTTTGAACTCTTTCTCGCAATGAAATACCTCAGGGCCAAGCGAAAGCAGCGGTTCATATCCGTCATTACCATTATTTCCATTCTTGGCGTCATGGTCGGGGTGATGGCGCTTATCGTGGTCCTTTCAGTGATGAACGGCTTCCGGGCGGACCTGATGTCCAAGATCCTGGGGGTCAACTCCCACGTGCTGGTCCTCAACCTCAGCGGCCCCTTCGCCGAGTACCGTCAGGTCGAGCAGGACGTGAGCAGGGAAAAAGGGGTTGTTGCGGTCACGCCGTTTATTTTTACCCAGGTCATGATCAACAATGCAGGGAATGTATCCGGCGCGGTCTTGAGGGGCATCGATCCTGACAGCGCCGGTTCGGTGATCGGCTTTCAAGACATGATCAAAAACGGCTCGCTCTCTTCCCTGGCAGGGGAGGTGGATGATTTTCCGACCATCATTATTGGAAGTGAACTCGCCAAACGGATAGGGGCCCATGCCGGAAGCGAGATCACCGTCATCTCGCCGGAAGGGAAATTGACGCCCCTGGGAAGAACCCCCAATACCCGAAGATTCAAGGTCTCCGCCATATTTGACTCAGGCATGTATGAATACGATGCCTCCATGATCTACATCTCCCTGACAGAGGCCCAGGATTTTCTGGCCCTGGGCAACAAGGTCACAGGAATAGAGGTCAGGGTGGAGGATGTCTACCAGTCGGACAGAATAGCGAAGAATATTCAGGAGCGGCTGGGATATCCCTTCTGGACAAAAGACTGGAAGCTCATGAACCGGAGCCTTTTTTCTGCGCTCAAGCTTGAAAAGCTGACCATGTTCATCATCCTGACCATGATCGTGCTGGTGGGGGCCCTCAATATCATCAGCACCCTGGTCATGGTAGTCATGGAAAAAACAAGGGATGTGGCTATCCTGAGGGCCATGGGCGCTTCCGCCAGGAGCATTATGTCCATTTTCATGTTTCAGGGGCTCCTCGTCGGTGTGGTCGGCACCATTACCGGCCTTGTCTGCGGCCTGGGGATATGCCAGTTATTGGCCAGATATAAATTTATCAGCCTTCCTTCGGATGTGTATTACATATCGACCCTCCCTGTCCAGGTGGAGGTTGCGGATGTGTCATTTGTTGCCGGGGCTGCAGTGGTCATATCCTTTTTAGCCACCCTGTATCCATCCTGGTATGCCTCCAGATTGAATCCGGTGGAGTCTTTCAGGTATGAATAACCAGACGGTTATGGAAAGCTCCGACTCCCCCATGTTAAGGCTTGAGGAGGTATTCAAGTCTTTTCATCACCATGGGGAAATTATCGAGATCTTGAAGGGGATCAACCTGGTGATTCGTCCTGGGGACAGCATGGCGATCATGGGTGCGTCCGGGGTGGGAAAGTCGACGCTGCTCAATATCATGGGAAGTCTTGAACCCCCTTCCAAAGGGGTCGTCCGATTCCGTGACATGGATATGTACCAGATGGATGAAGGAAGATTGACACGCCTGCGAAACAGGGAGATCGGTTTTGTGTTTCAATTTCATCATTTATTGCCCGAGTTGAATGCACTGGAAAACACCCTGATGCCCGCCCTCATCGCCAGGCATCCAAAAAAGACCGCCGTCTCAATGGCAAAGGATGTCCTTTCAAAGGTCGGACTTGAGAAGCGGATGATGCACCGTGCAGGCGAGCTTTCAGGAGGGGAACAGCAACGCGTGGCCATCGCAAGGGCCATGATCATGCATCCGAGGCTGATACTGGGGGATGAACCCACCGGAAATCTTGACTGGATGACAGGGCAAGAGATCGCCGATCTCCTTTTGCGTCTCAATCAGGAAGAAGGCGTTGCCATGGTCATTGCCACCCATAACCAGCGACTGGCGAAGAGAATGTCCAAACAAATGGAGCTGATAGATGGACAGATACGGTAGAACACATCGCAAAGGGAAGAGCGCAGAGCGCAGGGAGACGGCCGTTATGCACCATTCACCAGGGGCCATGCGCTTTGGGGCGGGCAGGATCATATTTCAGGCACTGCTGCTCCTGATCCTGTGTGCTTTTCTTGTGCCGGAGGCAGCGGCCGAACCCAAGGAAACCATCGCAGTTCTGCCCTTTAAGATCAATGCCCGGGGACCGCTCGGACATCTCCAGTTGGGGCTGCAAAAAACACTTTCCTCCCGGTTGGAGGAAAAAGGCTTTCACATCATCCCCCCCCACGAGATCAACAAATCTCCCATTGCCTTTGCGCCGGCACCGGAAATGACGGACCTTGTCGCCCTTGGGAAGAGGCTCGGGACGGATTGGATGGTGGCCGGGAGTCTTACTCAGATCGGAAACAGGGCGAGCATCGACCTGAAAGTGATGGACATTGCCCTGAAGAGGCCGCCGTTTTTTATCTTCCAGGTCTCGGAGGATATAGACGATGTGGCCGATACCATGAAACGTCTTGCCGTCAATGTCTTTGATCGGGTCACGGGCGTACCCGAGATCGACTCGGTCCAGGTGGCCGGCAATCGTCGTATTGAAAAGGCGGCGATTCTGGCCGTAGCCGGGATAAGGGCAGGGGATCGTCTTGACTATGACAAACTTGATAAGGACCTTCGAGATATCTACAAGATGGGGTTTTTTGAGGATGTCAGGATGGAAACCGAGGACGGGCCTTCGGGAAAGATCGTTACCTTTCATGTGACGGAAAAACCCTCTGTCGGGAAAATAGTATTTGAGGGGAATGAAGAGGTGGATGACGATGACCTGAAGAAGGAGCTGGGAATAAGCCTTTATTCGATCCTGGATCATAACGAAATCAGACAGAGTATGAACCGGCTGAAAGAATTCTACCGGGAAAAGGGCTACTACAACGCCGAAATCGAGGAAACCACCGAAACGATCCCCAATAATGAGGTCATGTTGAAGTATAAGATTAAAGAACATGACAAGGTTTACATCGAAAAGATTCAATTCGTGGGGAACAAGCATTTTGATGATGACGACCTGAAGGATATCATGGAAACCAGTGAGAAATGGTTTCTTTCATGGATTACCAAGGCCGGGATTCTGGACAAAAAGAAACTGGAATTCGATATCCACAAACTGACCGCATTTTATCACAATCACGGGTTTATCAAGGCGAAAATAGGCGAACCGACGGTCGCATACGACGACACCATCGAAGGTCTGGTCGTCACCTTTGATGTTATTGAAGGGCATCAATACGGGGTGGACAAGGTTGCCGTCGAGGGGGACCTGATACAACCTGCCGACGATCTCCTGAAGAAGGTTCAAATCGGCAAGGAAGAGGCATTTAATCGGGAAGTGGTTCGACGGGACATCCTGGCGTTGAGGGATGTCTACGCAGATCATGGGTATGCCTATGCAGAAATCCAACCGATCGTCAAGGAAAACGATGAAACGTTTCTTGCGGATGTTACATATAATATCTCCAAGGGGGAGAAAGTACGCTTTGAAAGGATTGCCATCTCGGGGAATACGGTGACGAGAGACAAGGTCATCCGGCGCGAACTGAAGGTCATCGAAGGTGAATATTTCAGCGGACAAGGTCTCAAAGAGAGTACGGCAAACCTGAATCGGCTCGGCTTTTTCGAAGACGTTCAGATGGAGACAAAAAAGGGGAGCCGGGACGACCTGATGAAACTGGATGTCAAGGTGAAGGAGCGGGGGACCCGGACCTTCAGCGTGGGCGCCGGGTACAGCTCTGCATATTCCGGTTTTGTCATGTTCGAGATTGCGGATGAAAATTTCCTGGGGTACGGGCAGAAACTCATGGCCGCGGCGAGGATCGGCGGAAAGAACACGGAATTTGATATACGATTCGTGGAGCCCTGGCTCTTTGATACGCGGTGGTCGTTTGGTGCGGATCTTTACAAGTGGGATCAGGAATATACGGATTATTCAAGGGATGCAATGGGTGTCGCCCTGAACCTTGGTTATCCTCTTGATTTTATCGATGACTACACCCGGGCCTTGATAAGATATGACTACGACAATTCCAGGATTTACGAAGTGCAGGAGACCTCCGGACCGCTCTTCGACATGAAAGGCCGGAATGTCACCAGCAGCGCGGCCCTTATTTTCAAACGGGACAGCAGAGACCATCTTTGGAATACAACAAAAGGGTCGATCAACGAATTGTCAGGGCAGTATGCGGGACTCGGCGGCGATGAGCAATTCATCAAATACAAGGCCAGGACCGCCTGGTTCTTCCCCATGTTCTGGGAGACGGTATTTATGGTGCAGGGGAGGTGGGGCTATATCCAGGATAGGGGAAAACTTTCTGTTTTTCAGAAGTTCTTTCTGGGGGGCATCAATACGATGCGCGGATTTGATTACGAGAGCATCTCTCCTGTAGACTCCAATGGATACAGGGTCGGTGGCACAGGGATGATGGTCTATAATCTGGAATATCGTTTTCCCGTGCTTAAAGAGCAGGGGGTCGTGGGGCTCGTGTTTTTTGACACAGGCAATGTATTTGATTCGGATTATGACCAGCCCTGGTCCTTCGACCTCAAGAAGTCTGCGGGTGCCGGGGTGAGATGGTATTCTCCGATCGGTCCGCTGAGGCTGGAATATGGGTGGAATCTCGACAGGACCGGAGACGAATCCTCCGGCAGATGGGAATTCAGCATAGGGGGGATGCTGTAGTCGATGGGTTGTCGCTCTATGGGGTAGGGGCAAAATAATTAAACGTCTCGGAATTTATATAAGTTGTTGTAATCATATATCTTTCTCCGGCAATTGGCTGTGCCGTTGACCTGGAATGATGGAATCGTGGAATAATGGAATGATGGCCATGAGAATCAGAAAATCATTTTTTCTAATTGTCTCCATTCCGCTAAACCCATTATTCTCACGCCTGGGCGTGATTCCATCATTCCAACATTCCAGTTGGGGCGAAGCCCCTAAGTTCTGCCTAAGTATGATTTGGTCGTTATTCCTACAAATGGATTTTATTTGTCATTTATCATTCAATCAATATCGTCAATATCAACCATAATGGGGGTAAAAATGAAAAAAATTAGTCTTTTGGTCATCTGTTTTTCTATGATTTTTTGTTTTCAACATGAAAATGTCTTGGCAGAGACCGTCAAGATCGGGGTGCTCAACATGAAGCGGCTTCAGCAGAATTCCGTCAAATTTCAGAAGATCAGAGAGGAGTTGAAGGCAAAATTCAATGCCCTCCAAAAAAAGCTGGATGCGGAGAGGGCCCAGATAGCCAAAATCGAGGAGGAACTTCAGAAACAAAGCATGATGTTGAGCCTGGACGCCAAAGAAGGCAAGGAGATGGAATTGGGCAAAAGGACGCGCCACTACAAGTATATGTATGAAGAAGTCACCCAAGAGATGAAAAATGCCGAATATGAGGCGACCAAAATGGTGGGAAAAGACATAGAAAAAATCGTAGAAAAAATCGGCCAGACAGAAGGATTCAGCGTCATTCTTGAAGAAGGGACAGTTGGGCTGGTATATTATAATAATACCCTGGATATCACGGACCGGGTGACCAAGGCGTATGATGCAACAAATTGACAGTGAAGAACGGGCCTTGACTCTCGACGAGATCGCCGATGCTGCAGGCGGGAAGGTCGTCGGAAACGGGGACGTTGTTGTTACCGGCATCAACTCCCTGAACGATGCAGGTCCTTCGGAAATCTCGTTCTTTTCAGATCGACGATATGAGGAGAGCCTGCGCAAGACCCGCGCCGGCGCCCTGTTGATCTCCCATAAGACCGACTTGTTTAGCGGCCCGCAGATCATCGTTTCCAACGCGGAACTGGCGTATGCCAAGGTGGCCGCGCTCCTCGCCCCTCGAGTATCGAGAGATATGGGGATCAGTCCGGAGGCCGTCATTCATGAGGGAAGCCTTATCGGAGCAGGTGTGTCCATTTATCCGATGGCGTATGTGGATCAGGGGGCGGAGATCGGTGACGGCACCACCCTCTTTCCCGGGGTATTTATCGGCGAGGGCGTAAAAATCGGCAGGAGATGCCTCATATATCCCAATGTCGCCATCTTAAGAGGGTGCCTCATCGGAAACGACGTCATCATCCATCCGGGGAGCGTCATCGGCGCCGATGGGTTCGGCTTTGTCCGGGACGGCGTTGCGTCCGTAAAGATCCCTCAGACCGGGATCGTCCAAATCGATGACCGCGTGGAGATCGGGTCCAACAACTGTATTGATCGGGCTGCACTTGGAAAGACATGGATCAAGAGTGGGACCAAGACCGACAATCTGGTGCATATCGCTCATAATGTCGTCATTGGAGAGGATACCATCATCGTGGCCCAGGCAGGTATCTCCGGGAGCTGTCACATCGGGCGCGAGGTGGTCATCGGCGGTCAGGTCGGCATCATAGATCATGTCGAGGTGGGAGACAGGGCCATGATAGGTCCCCAATCCGGCATTGCAAAGCCGATTGCTCCAGGTGAACTGGTCTCCGGCTCCCCTGCGATATCCCATCGACTGTGGCTCAAGACCACCACCTTGACATCACGGCTGCCCGAATTCAATCAGCGATTGAGACAGTTGGAAAAACGGATCGAGGAGGTTGAGCGGCATTCTCACCCCCCTTCGGGGGATGGTTCCTCAGATAAGGCCGCGGAATACGGGAAGGAGTAAGTTCGACCATGGATTTACCGCTGACTTATGAAGATATTATCAAGATTCTTCCCCATCGTTACCCGTTTCTGTTAGTCGATCGAATCATTGAACTGGAAATGAACAAGCGGGTGGTCGGGATCAAGAACGTCACCGCCAACGAGCCGTTTTTTCAGGGTCATTTTCCAGGTAATCCTATCATGCCCGGGGTCCTTATCATTGAGGCGATGGCACAGGTGGGCGGCATTCTGGCCCGGTTGTCCGTGCCCGATGTGCTGGAGCGGGAGATGGGCAATTCAATCTTTTTCGTATCCATGGAGGGGGTGAAATTTCGGAGGCCGGTCATCCCCGGCGACCAGATCAGATTCGAGCTTGTTCCCTTGCGGACCGGATCCAGGATCTGGAAGATGGCAGGGAAGGCCTCTGTAGAAGGGGAAGTGGCTGCCGAAGCCATTCTGGTGGCTACCATCGGCTGAGGGATTTCGATTTATGATGTGCCGATTGAAAGATCCGTAAGACCAACCAAAATGATAATGGACGAATACCAGTGGACAACTCAATCAAAATACATCCTTCGGCAGTGGTCGGTTCAACTGCCCATCTTGCCGATGGGGTGGAGATAGGTCCTTACGCCACCGTGGGAAACCATGTGGTTATCGGAAAGGATACAGCGATAGGCGCTCACGTGGTGATCGAAGGCCATACCCGGCTCGGGGAACGAAACCGGATTTATCCCTTTTCTTCCATCGGCACACCGCCCCAGGACATCGGGTACCATAATGAGGATACGCGCCTCATTATGGGAAATGACAATATCGTCAGAGAATATGTCACCATCAACCGGGCCACCACCAAAGAGGAGTGGGAAACGGTTATCGGCAGCAATAATTATCTGATGGCCTATGCCCACATCGCCCACGACTGCCGGCTTGCAGATCATATCGTATTAACAAACGGCGCTACCCTGGGCGGGCACACCCATATCGATGAATACGCCATATTGGGGGCGTTCCTGGCTGTTCAGCAATTCGTTCGAATCGGTGCACATGCCTACCTGGGGGCCAAATCAGGGATCGACAGGGATGTCCCCCCCTTCATGATAACGGCCGGGCCCAGGGCAAAACTATATGGAATCAACCAGAAGGGTCTGATTCGAAGGGGCTTTTCACAGGGGACCATCGACATCCTCAAAAAGGCGTACAGCATCATCTGGCGTGAAAACAGGAGTTTCAGGGATGGCATCGCTCAAGTCAAAACAACTCTTGAAATCATACCTGAGCTGAAGATGCTGCTGGATTTTTTGGCCGGCTCCAAGCGAGGTATTCTGCGATGAATATGGTCCCATTGTGCGGCCGGAATAAACATGCTTTTCAGGCCAGATAAACTATGGGGAAGAATAGCGGAATAATCGGCATCATTGCCGGTGGCGGCCAGTTTCCGCTCCTTATCGCAGAGGCTGCCAGAAAGGAGGGGTTGCGGGTCGTTGCCGTGGCCCACCTGGGTGAAACCGATCCGGAACTCTCGAGCCAGGTGGATGAAATTGTCTGGGTCAAGCTGGGACAGTTGGGGCAATTGATAAAGACGTTCAAATCGCGCGGCGTCACAGAGGTCTTGATGGCAGGGACCATCACCAAAAAGCGGATGTTCGAGATCAGGCCTGACTTGAAAGGGCTGGCCATCATGTCGAAACTTGCCTTCTTTCATGATGATGACATTCTCAGGGCCGTTGCCAGAGAGCTGGACAAGGAAGGGCTGACAATTACCAATTCCACCCGGTTCTTGCCCGAACTCATTGCCCCGGAAGGATGCCTCACAGCGAGGCGTCCCAGCAAGGCCGAAAAGGAAGATATCCGGTTTGGATGGAAGATGGCCAAGGAACTGGGTCGTCTGGATATCGGTCAGTGTGTGGTGGTGAGGAAGAAGACCGTTCTGGCCCTTGAAGCCATTGATGGCACCGATGCAACCATTCTCAGGGGGGGGAAGCTGGCTCAGGAAAAGGCGGTCGTCGTAAAGGTGAGTAAACCCGGGCAGGATCTCCGATTTGATGTTCCCTGTGTGGGTCTTGAGACCGTACGGACCCTCTCACGGGTAAAGGGTGCCGTGTTGGCCGTGGAGGCAGGGAATACCCTCTTGTTTGACAAAACAGAGATGATTGCCGAGGCCGACAGGAAGAATATCGCCATTGTTTCTCTGGGCACCGCACCTTGATGCGCAGGATCGAAAAGGTTGAGGAATATTGTCATAAGGTAAATGATTTGGCCGATGGATGTGAGATCCTGAAATGGAACAGATAAAGACGAGAATCGGGGTTATCGGTGTCGGGCATCTGGGGGAGTACCATGTACAGAAGTACAGGGCGCACCCGGGGGTGGAACTCGTGGGCGTTGTGGATGTGGACAGGGATCGCGTCAATGAGATCGCCCGGCGTTACCACACAAAGGCATACGCGGATCACCGGCATATCCTGGACAAGGTGGATGCCGTCAGTCTGGCCGTGACGACGGAGATGCACTTTGAGGTGGCCAAAGATGTTCTGGCCGAAGGGGTGCACATGCTCATCGAAAAGCCGATCACCTATGACTTAAGCGAGGCGGATACCCTCATCCGCATGGCCCGGGAACGGAATCTGGTGCTTCAAGTGGGTCTTGTCGAACGGTTTAACCCCGCCATTGTCAAGATGATGCCGCTGCTGAACAACCCCGTTTTTGTGGAGTCCCACCGCATGAACCTTTTTACCACAAGGGGGCTTGATGTTGACGTGGTCCTTGACCTGATGATCCACGACCTGGACATTATTCTTCACATGATCCGGTCAGAGGTGAGAGAGGTCCACGCCGTGGGTATGCCTGTCATTACCAATAAGACCGACATCGCCAATGCCAGGATCATTTTTGAAGACGGAACCGCTGCCAATCTGACCGCGAGCCGGGTATCCGGGAAAATGCTGAGAAAGATCCGTGTGTTTCAGCCGGATGCCTATCTGTCTGCCGATTGCGGAAAACGTCAGCTCACCGTGATCAGCCTTGACAATCAGAAGAAAAATTCTCACAATTTTCCCGAAGTGACCACAAGCAAGAAAAAGTATGCGGATAGCGACCCCCTGAATGACGAGATAAGGGCGTTTATCAATGCCGTCATGAACCAATCCGAACCTGTGGTGACCGGCCAGGACGGGCGAAATGCCTTGAGAATCGCCCTTAACATCATCGACCAGATAGAGAGAGGCTGCCAGAATTTTAGCCCCGCCTTCTGATACCGGAGATCGTCGGCTGGTACTGATCGTTGCCGGTGAGGCCTCGGCCGACCTGCACGGGTCCAATCTCGTGAAGGCCCTCAAGCGCTTAAACCCCGGCGTGGTCTTTGAGGGCATCGGGGGCAGCAGCATGGCTCAAGCAGGGGTCAGGATACTCGTCTCATCCTCGGATATGGCCGTGGTCGGCTTGACCGAGGTCCTGCGCAAAGTCCGAACCATCGTCAAGGCGGCGGGTACGATGAAATCTGCGCTGAAAAGTCTTCGTCCGGACCTCTTGATCCTCATTGACTACCCAGACTTCAATCTTTATCTGGCCCGGATCGCCAAGGGGCTGGGTATCCCTGTCCTGTACTATATAAGCCCCCAGGTATGGGCATGGCGGGGGGGACGGGTAAAGAAGATAGCCAGGCGGGTCGACCGTATGGCAGTCATCCTGCCGTTCGAAAAATCGTTTTACGGAAAACGAGGTCTGAACGTCGATTATGTGGGGCACCCCCTGGTGGATGAATTTGAATCCAAAGTTCGGGAGCGCGTCTTGCCGGGCCGGACCCAGGCCAGGGGCCCAGGCCTTCAGAGCAAGACCCATATGCGACATCCGGTCGTGGGGTTGCTTCCGGGGAGCCGGAAGGATGAACTCAGAAATCTCCTCCCTGTCATGATCCGGGCCGTGGAGATCCTCAAGACCAAATATCCCCACATCCAATGCCTGCTGCCGTTGGCCCAGACCATTGAACGTAAATATGTCGAGACCTTTGTCCGAAACACCCCATTGAATATAGAAATCCACCAAAACGACGTCTACCGGACACTGGAGCACTGCCATATTGCGCTGGTAGCCTCAGGCACGGCGACCCTGGATACGGCAATCATGGGAATCCCCATGGTTGTGGTATACAAGGTCGCCCCTTTCTCCTACTGGCTCGGAAAGAAGTTGATCAGGGTGCCGTTTATCGGGTTGGTAAACCTCGTAGCCGGTGAGAGGGTGGTCCCGGAATTGATCCAGGACGAGGTGACGCCTGACAGGCTTGCCAGCGAGGCACTTTCGCTCCTCGAAGATGAGGAGAGGAGGGAAAAGATGATCGTAAAGCTGAAAGGGATACGTAAAGACCTCGGAAAGGGCGGGGCATCTGAAAAGGCCGCCCGAATAGCCATTGAGATGATGGAATGAATGGAGCGATATCTAAATGGCAAAGACGATTTTAATCGTGGACGATGAAAAGAGTATTCTTCAGTCACTGATCGGTATTCTTTCAGATGAAGGGTTTGAGGTTCTGACTGCCGAGAGCGGGACAGAGGCATTGGATAAGATCAAGGAGGCAACGCCGGATCTGGTCCTCCTGGATATCTGGATGCCGGGACTTGACGGCCTTGAGACCCTGCAAAGGATCAAAGCGGAGTATTCAAACCTTCAGGTGGTCATGATGTCGGGGCACGGCAGCATCGAAACCGCAGTGAAGGCGACCAAAATAGGGGCCTACGATTTCGTGGAAAAGCCGCTTTCCCTGGACAAGCTTCTCCTCTCCATCAATAATGCCCTTGAATATTATAGACTAGAGGAGGAGGTGAGCCTTCTCAAGGAAAGGGAACGGAACAGGTATCACATCACCGGCAGCAGCAGGGCGATTAAGGAATTGAAGGAGCAGATCAAGATCGTCGCCCCTACCAATGCATGGGTCCTTATTTCAGGGGAAAACGGTACAGGAAAGGAGCTTGTGGCCCACACCATCCACCTCTTGAGCCGGCGCAGTCACAAGCCTATCGTGGAAGTAAATTGCGCGGCCATACCTGAGGACCTCATCGAGAGCGAGCTTTTCGGTCATGAGAAGGGCGCATTTACCGGGGCCTCCACCATGAGAAAGGGGAAATTTGATTCCGCCCACGAAGGGACCATTTTTCTCGATGAGATCGGCGATATGAGTCTGAAGGCCCAGTCGAAAACCCTCAGGATCTTGCAGGAACAAAAATTCGAGAGGGTAGGGGGAACCAAGACCATTCACGTGGATGTGAGAGTGATCGCAGCGACCAATAAAGACCTTGAAGCCGAAATCGAAAAAGGCACCTTCAGGGATGATCTGTACTTCCGGCTGAATGTCATCCCCATCCGGGTACCGTCTCTCAGGGAGCGGCTTGAGGATATCCCCAGCCTGGCAAGGGAATTTATATCGGAATTTTCCCTGACCACGAATATTGAGGCAAAAGAGATCTCCGAGGAGGCCATCTCCATCCTTCAGAGATACGATTGGCCTGGAAATGTCAGAGAATTGAAGAACCTTATCGAGAGGCTCATGATCATGGTGCCAGGGAAAATTATCCAGGCCAAAGATATTCCATTACCTTACAACCGGACCTCCGAGGCGAAAACCAGCGTTGAATCGGGTGTTGTGTCCGATTCCCTCAAAGAGGCAAAAAGCCAGTTCGAGAAGGCATTTATTCAGGCAAAGCTGCAGCAGTTCAACGGAAACATCTCCCAGACAGCCGAGGCCATCGGTATCGAAAGAAGCAACCTTCACAAGAAGATAAAAGGATATCAGCTGGATACATACAGGGATGAATGAAAAGGGGCCCATCAAAGATCTCGGAGAAGGTTCCTGGACGTGCATCTCCTGTGATCGGTGGAGACGGGGATCCGTTTGACGGGCCAAATGACGGAATTTGAATGGTGACCCCTTGTGAAACTTGAGAGTCCAAAGTTCTCACGTCATGCCGGCCTTGATCCCCGCAAGTACGGGATCTTCGACCGGCATCCAGAACATTTAACTTCTTAAAAAGACACTGGATTCCGGCTTGCGCCGGAATGACGGCCTGGAATTTATGCATTCAATAAAATCAATATATTACGAGAACTTTGGACTGTGGCGTTATGAAAGAAAAACCCCCGAATCCTGTGAGGAAATCGGGGGTTAAAGGCGTTTTGGGGGCTTCTTGGATCTTTTTTTGGTGGAGGCGGGGGGAGTCGAACCCCCGTCCGGAAACATTCCGCATAGGCGTCTACATACTTAGCCCAATTTTTAAATTTCACCTCAGGGATCACAATTGGGCAAGGCGTCCTAGAAGCTAACCTGTGTAAAGTTTCGCCTTTCCGTTTCACAGGTCCAACGGATCAGCTAGCCCGCTAGTCGACGTCTTTTTCGGTCACGCAGGCAAAGACCGAGAAGACGTTAGCCTATTTTATGCGGCTAAGGCATACGCATAATCGTCTGCGTTTGTGTTAAGCCCACCTGTTTTACGAGCAGCTGGAACCTCGGTATGCAACCTACACTTCAATTATCCCCGTCGAAGCCGTTTCGCCCCCTCAAACGAAGATTATGGATGAAAAGTCATTGGTTATTTTGTTGGTTTAATAATAATTACGGATGGCCCGGTTGTCAATAATTACTTTTCTTACGGGCCTGATCCATCTCCCGTTTCAACTCCTTTTCCTTCAATGACCTCCGCTTGTCATATTTCTTCTTTCCTCTTGCCAGAGCGATTTCCACCTTGGCCCGCCCCTTTTTAAAATAGACTTTGGTGGGGATCAGGGAATACCCTTTCAGCTCGGTCTTTCCGATCAGACGTCTGATCTCCTTATTGTTCAGCAGAAGCTTTCGAGCCCGGGTCGGATCCAGGTCAGCCCCATGGGCAAATGGATAGGGAGAAATATGCATGTTATATAGAAAAACTTCACCCCGCCGCACCCTGGCATAACTGTCCACAAGATTGGCCCGTCCCTCCCTGAGGGATTTCACCTCTGCGCCCAGAAGCACCATGCCCGCCTCAATAAATTCGTCAAGATAGTACTCATGACCGGCCTTTTTATTTTGACAGACCGTCTTTATCGCTGAATCCCGAATCACCGGCATAAAACCGCCCCTCCCAAATGCCCATCCAAGGTCCTTCGATGTCTCATTCGCATGGCTGTCCTTCAATTATCATTGGATGATAAAAATCCGTCGAAACCGGGCCTTTGATTTTGGATGCTTCAGCAGTCCATATGTAATCGTCGATAATCAATTCAGGAGGTATCCCTTTTCCTCCAACTCGGGAAATATCCCCCGGGTCTGCTGCAAGATAAAGGTCCGCACTTCTTTGGCGGTGTTCAGCAACATGATCTTTTCCAGGTCTGCCCGGGCCTGTTCCATCGGAATCGCCCTTACCATTTTTTTGATGAGAGGGATTGCCCTGGCGTTCATGCTGAGCGCGTCGAGGCCGATCCCTAACAAAATGGAAATGCAAAGGGGATCGCCTGCCATCTCCCCACACAGGGAAACCGGTATCCCGGCATTTCTGCCCGCCACGACCACCTGCCGGATCATCCTGAGAATGGCCGGATGAAACGGCTGATACATGTAGGCCACGTGCTCATTGACCCGGTCAATGGCGAGGGCGTACTGGATTAGATCATTGGTTCCGATACTGAAAAAATCGACATGACGGGCCAAGACCTCGGCCATGGTAACGGCTGAGGGGATCTCAACCATAATCCCGACTTCCATGGCGTTATCATACGGGATATGTTCCTGATTCAGGTCTTCTTTGACCTCGTCCAGAATTATCTTTGCATCCAATAGTTCCTGGAGACCGGAGATCATCGGGAACATCAATCGGATGCTGCCGAAGGCACTCGCCCTGAGAATCGCACGGAGCTGGACTTTGAATATCTCCGGCTCCCGCAGGCAGAAACGAATGGCCCTCAGCCCGAGTGCAGGATTATTCTCGTTGGACATGGACGTCTCTGACGCAAACTTATCGCCTCCTAAGTCCAGGGTCCGAATGCTGACCGGTGCCGGCCGCATGATCTCCACGACCTCCCGATAGTCTTCAAACAGTTCCTCTTCATCTGGGAAGCCTTTTCCTCTAAGATAGAGGAATTCCGTTCTGTAAAGCCCAATCCCTTCGCCGCCATAATCTTTGGCAGCAGTCACTTCTTCCAAGAACTCGATGTTGGCGGTAATGGCAATCCGATGCCCGTCAGGGGTCTCCGCCGGGAGATGGCTCATCCGGGCGATGCTGGACCTGTATTTCTGGAGTTGGAGCTTCCGTTCCTGATAAAGGATGATGTCGCTGTCTTCGGGATTGATCACGACCACGCCGGAGGTCCCATCAACAATCAGGAGATCGCCGTCTTGCACAAAGGCAGTCGCGTGCTCAAGACCAACCACCGCCGGAATTTCCAGGGCCTGGGCCATGATGGCGGTATGGGAGGTCTTCCCCCCAACATCGGTAATGAACCCCATCACCTTGGCGGTATTCAATTCAGTGGTATCCGCCGGCGACAGATCATGCGCAACAATGATCACTCTCTGATTGATATCACTCAGGCTGTGCCCGCTGTCGCCGGAAAGGGTCCTGAGGAGGCGATCCGTAACATTCTCCACATCGCTGATGCGTTTGCTGATATAATCGTCATCGATTTGTTCAAAGACACCTCGTATCTCTTCCAGTGTTTTCTTGAGGGCCCATTCGGCATTTATCTTTTCCTCAAGGATCTTATTGATGGTGGAGTCGCGGAGCATGCTGTCCTTAAGGATCATCAGGTGGCTGTCCAATATAAAGGCCTGGTCCTTCACCATATCCGGCATCTTGTTCTTGAGAGAAATAAACTGGGCCTCCACCGAGCGGAGGGCCTCTTCAAATCGTTCCACCTCCCGATTCAACTGCGCTTCGTTGACAAAGCACTGGTACAGGATCTTGGCCTTTGACCGGTCCACCAGATGGGCCTTGCCGATGACGATATCGGGATAGACGGGAATCCCCCGCAGCTCTTTTTGGGCGGTCACAGAATCCATTTTCATGCCCGCTCTCCAAAGTTTCGCTCAAATAACTCACTCAATTTTTCCATAAAGTTCTCCGAATCGTCTCCCACAATCCTGGCCTCCATCTGGGTTCCTTTGGGGCATGCCAACGTCAGTATGGACAGGATGCTGGAACCATCCACCTCTTGGTCATCTTTCTTGAGAAAGAGTCGGGAATCATACTGCCTCCCCAATTCCACTATCTTGGCGGCCGACCGGGCATGAAGGCCCAAGCTGTTTCTGACCTTGAGTCTTCTGACGGATTCCACGGTGTTCTCTCCTCCTGCCTTACTTTTTTCGTCAAGGCATGCTTTGTATACCTGCCGATAGGCCAATCCTTCTTCTTCAGAGATCAGAGCAGCGATATCCTTTGTGCTCCTCCGGTCGGTCCTGATCAGCGACTTTATCTGATTTAAGGCCTTTTCGCTTAATCCTCTGGATGCCTCTTTAGATTCACTCCCTGCCACCACGAGTGTAAATTCACCCCTGATTTTCTCCGGCGTGAGAGAGGCCAGGATATCTCCCGGGGCGCCCCGCTTTACCTCCTCAAAGACTTTGGTCATCTCCCTCAGCATGACCATTCGTCTCTCTCCGAATATCTCTTCCAGATCGGCCAACATCGCCTGGATGCGATGCGGGGCCTCGTAAAAAACCATGGTACGGGTTTCCGAGACCAGTCTTTTCAGCTCCTTTTTTCTCTTCCCTGGCTTATTTGACAAAAATCCCAGGAATAGAAAACGATCCGTGGGAAGGCCGGATACAGATAGCGCGGCCACCACTGCCGAAGGCCCTGGAACAGGCCTTACCCTGATGCCCTCCTCCGCCGCCCGGTTGATCAGCCGCACCCCCGGATCAGAAATGCCGGGGGTCCCGGCATCGGTCACAAGGGCAATGTTCACCCCGGACTTGAGCCGGCGGATGAGCGGTTCGGTCTTCGTGTTCTGATTATGCTGGTGATAGCTCGTGAGGGCTGTTTTGGCGCCATAACGCTCACACAGATGTCTTGTATGAGAGACATTCTCTGCGGCGATCATGTCAACGCTTTTCAGGATTTTCAAGGCCCTCAAGGTAATGTCTTCCAGATTGCCGATGGGCGTGGATACCACATATAGAATTCCATATGTTGGATCGCGGTCATCAATGACATCCGGATTTTCCACTGCAGGTCCTGCCTAATAGGCCAGATCGAAGGCGTTTTTTATGACTTCAATTTCAGGTTCGCCTGGTCCCAGGCTGACGGCGACCACATCGAATCTGGCCTTGATATCGCAACAGTTCATTGATTTCATATAGGCCAGGGCAACCTTTGAGAGCTGCCTCCGTTTCCTCTCATTAACAGCCTCTTTGGCATAGCCGACGGTCTTTCCCTTTCTGGTTTTGATCTCAATGAAGACCAGGGTGTCGCCATCCCGTGCAATCAGGTCCACCTCCCCCAAGGGGCACCGGTAGTTTCGAAGAATGGATCGATACCCCAGGCGTTTTATCTTCCTGAGGGCCAATTCTTCTCCAAATGCGCCTAATTCGAGCCGTTCCCTTGTCAAAACCCGCCTGCTTTCTGTAGATCGTCTCTCTTGCTGCGCTCTCACCGCAAAACAGTCTGATGCATCCAACCTGGGGCAAGCCGGGCCTAAACATTCTCAAAAAATGAAAATTGTGCCCGTCTTGAACTCAATGTGGTTTTCCATTCCCACGCGACTCGTCTAAAGGTCAACCGGTGAAATGGACATGGTCCATACGCCTTCAGTGCGGCAAGGTGTCGGGCGGTTCCATAGCCCTTGTTTTTATCAAAATCGTAGACGGGATACATTTTATGACAGGCCCGCATGATCCTGTCCCGGTACACCTTGGCAAGGACTGAGGCAGCAGAGATGCTGGTACAGATCTGGTCGCCCTTCTTAAGACATCTCTGAGTGATGGAAATGGGAACTGGATGGATCCCGTCAACAAGAAGGATCTCCGGTTGCGGGTCAAGGGCCTTTACAGCGCGCGACATGGCCTCGAGTGAGGCCCTCAGAATATTGAATTCGTCAATATACCAGCGAGGAACAACACCGATGCCCGTGGTTAAGGCCTCCCGCTGGATGACGGCGAATGCCTCTTCTCTCTTCCCTGCCGTCATCTGTTTTGAATCCCGGATTCCCTGCAGATCCGGAGTTCCGGAAAAGATGACTGCCGCGGCCACCACCGGACCGGCCAGGGGACCCCGACCTGCTTCATCCACCCCGGCGATCAGCCGGTATCCGGTCTGTCGCGCCAACCCCTCATAAAAAAAGGGAGTTCCGGTCAAGGGGTCGACACACTCCGGGAAGAGCTGAAAATTTTCATGCGGACCCACGGCTACCCGTCTCGCGGACCGGCGCCATCCGATTTCCTGAACCGACGCGCATCGGCTTCATCAGGTTCGTTTCTCCTTGATCCTGGCCGCCTTTCCCCTCAGGTTTCTCAGGTAGTAAAGGCGTCCCCTCCGGACCTTGCCCCTTGTGACGATCTCGATTTTATCTATCACCGGGGAATGCAGCGGAAAGATCCGTTCGACACCGATATTGTAGGAGACCTTCCTGACGGTAAAGGTGGCGCCGGTAGTCCCCTTCCGCTTACGAATAACAACCCCCTGAAACATCTGGATTCGTTCTTTCTCGCCCTCTTTTATCCTGGCGTGTACCCGAACCGTGTCCCCCGGCCTGAAATCGGGAATATCGACACGCATCTGTTCCTTTTCAAGCGCTTCCATGATATTCATGTTTTTCTCCTCTTCTTGTCATATATCGAAGCAGCAACGCGTCAGTCCGGACCTCCTGCGTCCTGCCCGTATTCAAAGCTTCTTCTATCCCGCCAACCGGTCCAGTATAATGGCTGCCGCGGTCCTGACGGAGAGATGATTGTAGCCTTTTTTCCCCAGGATAGGGACCAGCACCCGGTCCGCCTGCCTTATCGCCTCTTCATGAAGGCCCCATGCCGTCCCGAATAACAGGGCTACCACCTCATTATTCCAAATGGCCTCCCTCGCCTCTGTACAGGATATGGACCGCTCTTTCGGGTTTGCTGCATCAGTGGCGATGGTTAAGGGAGCCTCTCCCTCCATTTCATGGATTCGGGCGATTGCCTGCTCCAGGGTTCCCACAACGGAAACGCATTCAAGCGCCTCTTTCCGGTGCCGGTTGTACCGGCCGCCATACCCTTCGAGCCAATGCCGTAGAACCCGCCTCGCAAATTCCTGCTGATCATCAAGCGGGGTAACAATAAAAAATCTACTGACATCATATGTCGTGGCCAACCTGGCCATATCATGAATATCCAGGGTGGTGATGGCAGACACGATCTTCTCATGGTTCTTGTTGTAAACAGGAAAATGAACCAGTCCGATGTAGAGACGCACCCACGCCCCCTATAGTTCCGCCAGAAACGCTCTGTCCTCTGCCGTCAGGTTGGCCTGTTTCAGGAGGTCAGGTCGTCTTTCTACGGTCCGTCTGAGGGATTCCTTCCTGCGCCACACCCTGATTTTTTCGTGATCCCCGGATAGGAGGACGTCCGGTACGTCACTTCCCTGGAACGTCCTGGGCCGGGTGTATTGAGGGTATTTCAAAAGGCCGTCTTCAAAAGAATCCTCGACACTGGATCTTTCACCCCCCAGAACCCCCGGGATGAGTCGGGCCACCGCATCAATGACCACCATGGCCCCCAGTTCCCCTCCCGTCAGGATATAATCGCCCACCGAGAGTTCCAAATCGATATGGGTCGACAGGATCCTCTCATCGACCCCTTCATAGCGGCCGCAGATCAGGATAAGTTGGTCCCATCGGGACATCTCCCATGCCATCGACTGGTCGAACCGCTTTCCCTGAGGACTGAGGAGGATCACCCGACTTATTCCGTTAACCCTGTCAATCGACCCCAGGGCGCGGGAGATAGGCCCCGGTTTCATGATCATACCGTCGCCCCCGCCATATGGACGGTCATCTGTGATTTTGTGGGTTCCTCTCGCAAAGTCGCGGATATTGACCAGCGTGACACCCACCAATCCCCTGCTCACCGCATGGCCCAAAACACCCTGTCTCAGATAGGCCTCGATCATTTCAGGAAAGAGGGTAAGAACGCTAAAAGTCATTCAGGTTTAACAACCCCTCCATGGGCGAAATGGTCATTGTTCCCTTTTCGAGGTTGATCTCTTTGACCACCTCGTATGTGGCCGGGACAAAGATCTCTTTCTTGCCTCGCCCCACCACATAAATTTCACCGCCCCCTGCGGGTATAATTCGGGAGATGTCGCCGATATACTCCCCCGTGTTTTGAAAGACCTTAAGGCCGATCAGTTCATGCCAGAAATATTCCCCTTCCTCGCGGGGAATGGTTTCAGTTGGGATCAGGACTTCCGCTTCTCTCAACTTCTCCGCCTCTTCTAATGAGTTCACTCCCTCCAATTTCATTAAGACAATATTCTTGTGAGGATTTGCAGACACCACCTTGCACGCATGGATCTCTCCGCCGGCAGGTCTTACAAGAACTTCCGAGGTCTGTCTAAACGATGCCTCAGACCGAGCAAAGGACCGGACACGGAGGAGCCCTTCCAGCCCATGCGGTCTAAGGACCTTCCCTATCAGGAGCAAATTTCCGGCCACCCCGGATACCAACGCTATTCTATTATCTCCAGAACCGATCGTTTCTTAATCTTTGTGGAGGCTGCGCTGAGAATCGTCCGCATGGCGCGTGCCGTGCGGCCCTGCTTGCCGATGACTTTTCCGAGATCATCCTTGGCTACTTTCAGCTCAATAACGGACGTCTGTTCTCCCTCTATTTCCGTAACGGCCACTTCTTCCGGTTTATCCACGAGCGCTTTCGCAATATATGAAATCAACTCCTTCATCGATTCACCTCCCATCTGATCAGGCAGAAACGTCACCTCAATTTGACGCTGAATGGGATTGCATCATGCCTTCCTTCTTCAGGATGGCCTTGGCCGATTCCGAGACGCGCGCCCCTTGTCCAAGCCAGTAGTTTACCTTCTCTTCGTGGATCTTCACTACCGCAGGATCCTTCGTGGGATCATAATAACCCAGTATCTCTAAAAATCTTCCATCCCGCCGTGCTTGTGAATCGGCCGCCACCAGACGGTAAAACGGCTTCTTTTTCGCACCCATCCGTGTCATTCGAATTCTAACTGCCATTTGCCCTTATCACCCCCTCGTTTCACTGGTCCCGGCAAGATCAAAACCGGGACCTGATTAAATGCCCAATCTTCAGCCGAAAAAAGATGGGATTTCCAAGCCACCCTTTTTGGTAAAGCGTTCCATCATCTTCTTTGTCTGCAAAAAGTTTTTTAATAGACGATTCACGTCCTGAACGGTTGTCCCGCTCCCTCTGGCAATTCTTCGTCTCCTGCTTCCATTAATAATTTTATGCCGCCGTCGCTCCTCCGCGGTCATGGAGTCGATAATCGCCTCCACTTTGACCAATTCTTTTTCATCCGGTTTTAGATTTCCGAGTTTCTTCAATTTGCCCATTCCCGGGATCATCCCCAGGATATCATCGAGCGAGCCGAGCTTTTTCATCTGTTTCAACTGTGAGCGGAAATCCTCAAGATCGAATTCGCTTCGTTTAAGCTTTCTTTCCAGCTTCTTGGCCTCTTTTTCATCGAATTCCTCCTGGGCCTTCTCGATGAGAGACAGCATGTCTCCCATTCCCAGGATCTGTGAGGCCATCCTGTCCGGATGAAACGGTTCCAGCGCATCGACCTTCTCCCCCACGCCCACAAATTTAATGGGCTTGCCGGTAATCGCTTTTATGGAAAGGGCGGCGCCGCCCCTTGCATCCCCTTCCATCTTGGAGAGGATCACGCCGGAGATATCAAGCCGCGCATTAAACTCCTTTGCCACGGTGACCGCGTCCTGCCCGGTCATGGCATCAGCGACCAAGAGGATCTCGGTCGGATGCATTTTAGACTTGATCGTCTCCAGTTCGGCCATGAGGGTTTCATCGATATGGAGGCGACCGGCGGTATCGATAATCAGTACATCCGCCCCTTCCCTCCCGGCCCCGGCCAGTGCATCTATGCATATGCTGTCAGGACGCTGTCCTGCTTCAGTGGGGTAGACCGGGACATCGATCTGCACCCCCAGCTTTTTGAGCTGATCCACAGCGGCCGGCCTGTAGATATCTGCAGGGACCAGATACGGATGTCTTCCCTGTTTTCGCAGATGCCGGGCCAGTTTGGCGGCTGTGGTGGTCTTTCCCGATCCTTGGAGTCCCACCAGCATCAGTACATGGGGGGTCCGTCCCACCAATTCAAGCCCTGTCCGGGCCTCACCCATTAATCGGGCCAGCTCTTCATTGACAATCTTTACAATCTGCTGCCCGGGGGTCAGGCTTTCAAGAACGTCCTGTCCGATTGCCCGTTCCCGGATGTCCGAAATCAGGTTCTTGACCACCTTATAGTTGACATCCGCTTCCAGAAGGGCTAAACGCACCTCTTTCATGGCATCCTGAATGTTGGCCTCGGTCAATCTTCCGCGACCGGTCAACTTTTTGAGGGTGCGATTCAGTTTTTCTGATAAGCTGTCAAACATGGAGTTACGCTCTTGATTTTGTAATCGGTTAGTTTATGTCAATTCATTTATTTATGTCAACAAAAATCATAGACATTATCGGGCTCTTTGCCAGCTACTGTTAAACTATTAACACATTTTAACAATTTTGCCACTAAAATGTTCGCATGCCGCCTGAAACCGGATCCCGGCTGCCCGGAATCCCGCCATCCTGAAGGATGTGCCATCCATTCCCTTGGGCAGCAAAATCCGAGCATCAGAAATCCATTGTCAGCGGTTCCGAATAGACCGGCTTCCCGGGATTCCGGCATCCCGGTATCCTATTGTTCAGTGTCCACACTTGGGCGGCCTCTTTCTCTTGTGTGAAAGCTATCCAAGATGTACCCCTCGCCGAGGCAGCATGATCCAGCCCTTTTCCTCGGTGATGCGTCATTTAAGGGTTGCCAATGTGGAGGATTCCTTCTAATATTCAGGCGGTACATCCGCGCCTGCGGCACGATGCTCATTTTTCGGGATCAAAGGCGATTCGCCATTCATGCAAAGGGAAACGCACAGTCAGGGGATTATTCATCCGGTAAAGGGAAAGAGGGATCCCACACTAGGTCCTGTTGTGCTGATGGTGATGCTCCCTCAGGAGCTAAAGCGGCTTGTCCGGCTGTCCGGGGCAATAGAAATTCAGTTCAGTGACTCGCCCCTGTACCGGCTCTACCGGGCTGAAAGTGAAACGCCTGCGTCCGCCGTTGCCCTGGCAGGGCCGTTTATCGGCGCTCCCCATGCGGTCATGGGCCTGGAAAAACTGATTGTTATGGGGGCCAGACAGATATGGGTTCTGGGATGGTGCGGATCATTGCAGCCTGATCTGAACATCGGCGATCTGGTGATCCCGGTCCGGGCAATATCAGAAGAGGGGACTTCACAGCATTATCCTTTGGCAGGTGAGGAGCCCAGTGCCGATCCAGGACTCAACCGGATGCTGGCAGGCGCCGTTGTCCACAAAGGCCGGGAGGCTGTAGAAGGAGACATCTGGACCACAGATGCCATCTATCGGGAGACCCCGGAGAAGGTAAGCCGTTTTCAGAAATTGGGCGTTCTGGCCGTGGATATGGAATTATCGGCCCTCTTAACGGTAGCGGCCTATCGTTCATCGTCACTGACAGCCCTGATGGTGGTTTCAGATGAACTGTCTGATCTTAAGTGGAAGCCGGGCTTCTCCGAACCCAGATTGAGAGAAAGCACCCGGCTGGCAGGCGACCTGCTTTTCGATCTTTCCAAGACCTCGGCGGACCGCTATCCTTTGAAATAAAACAGCCTGGTGACAGGATCGTGATAATGACCAGCGTGGAAAAAGAAATCGAAGCCCTTCGGGAGAAGCTCCGATATCACAACCATCGATACCATGTTCTCGACGACCCTGAGATCTCCGACGCCGAATATGACCGGCTCTTCAGACGTCTCGTCGATCTGGAACAGCAGCGGCCTGAACTGGTAACCCCTGATTCGCCCACACAGAAGGTGGGGGCGGAACCCCTCGAGACCTTTTCCGATGTAAGACATCGGACCCCCATGCTGAGCCTGGAAAATGCCTTCAGCGACCAGGAAATCAGGGAATTTGACGCGCGGGTGAAACGGTTCTTGCAGGACGATTCCCCCATCCAGTATACGGTGGAGCCCAAGATCGACGGCCTGGCCGTGGAACTGGTATATGAAAAGGGCGCTCTCAAGGTGGCCTCGACTCGGGGAGACGGCTTTGTGGGCGAGAACGTCACGCTCAATATCAAGACCATTTTGGACATCCCCTTGACCCTGACAAAAAAGAAGGACGGACCGCCGTTCCCTGATCTTCTGGAGGTGAGAGGCGAGGTCTACATAGAACTGGAACCTTTTGCAACTCTGAACCGGGAGCGGGTCGCCAAGGGGCTCTTGCCCTTTGCCAATCCGAGGAATGCGGCCGCCGGTTCTCTGCGACAGCTCGATCCGAAGGTAACGGCAAAAAGGCCTCTCCATATGTTCTGTTATGGCGTCGGGACCGTTGATGGGATACCCGGCGAAACCCAGTACGAGCGCATGCTTCAACTTCAGGAATGGGGCCTCCGGGTCAATCGGCCATATACCCGCATCTGTGAGGACCCGCCGGAGGTCATAGACTACTGCGGTCATCTGGAAGAAATCCGGTTCCGTTTTCCATATGAAATCGACGGTGCGGTGATCAAGGTAAACCGGTTGGATCTGCAGGCCCGTTTAGGAGAGAAATCAAGAAGCCCCAGATGGGCCACGGCCTATAAATTCAAGGCGAGTCAGGAGACCACGACGCTTCTCAAGATTGATGTTCAGGTGGGGCGCACCGGCGCCTTGACGCCGGTGGCCCACCTGGAGCCGGTTGAAGTGGCCGGCGTACTTGTGAGAAGGGCAACGCTCCATAACCAGGAGGAGATTGAAAAAAAGGATATCCGGGAAGGGGACAGGGTCATTGTCCAGCGCGCAGGCGACGTTATCCCCGAAGTCGTCAAATCGATCCGGTCCTTGCGGACCGGCCGGGAAAAAAGATTCATCATGCCCTCTCAATGTCCGGCATGCGGCGCAGATGTTGTAAAAAAAGGGGGAGAGGTGGTGTTGAGATGCCCCAACCCGAACTGCCCGGCCCAGGTAAAGGGGTCTTTCAGACATTTTGTTTCCAAAGGCGCCATGGATATTGACGGACTTGGGGAAAAGATCTTAATTAAGTTGATCGAGAAGGGGCTGATCCAGGAAGAAGCCGATCTGTATACCCTCACCCTTGACGATCTGCTCAAATTGGACAAGATAAAGGAAAAATCAGCAGGCAACCTCCTGACAGCCATAGCAAAAAGCAAAAAGGCCACATTGGCCAGGTTTATTTACGCCCTCGGAATACGGCATGTGGGGGAATTCATCGCCAGCATTTTAGCCAGACATTTCGGAGGGATTGAACCTCTTATCCACGCAACAGAGCAAGAACTCCTGGCCATCGACGGAATAGGTCCCCAGATCGCCGAGAGCGTCATTACCTATTTTGATGACCCTCGCAACAAAGAGAGACTTGACAGGCTCCTGAAGACGGGAATAGAACTGGAAGCCCCCTCCCTTCCCCCGGTCTCAGCGGTTGCGGGGAAGACTTTTGTCATCACCGGTACACTTTCCTCGTTAAAGCGTTCAGAGGCCAAAGAGATCATCTCGAGCAAAGGCGGGAGAGTCGCCTCCTCTGTGGGGAGCGGCATTGATTACCTGGTAGTGGGCGCCTCCCCCGGATCCAAACTCAAAGCGGCCCAGGATATGGGGATCCCGACCCTGGATGAAGATGCATTCCTGGCACTGCTGAATGCTTGACCGGGAGTCAAGGGGTTCGGGAATTAAGAAACTGCACGAGAGATTTATTGTAAACAGAAACATCCGTTTAGATAATTTCCTTGTGTCTTTGTACCTTTGTGTGAGACTTGGGTTTATTGGTGTTGTCGATCAAAATTGTAGTCTTGAAGGCTTGGCGCTGTTGCGCGAGGCATTGTCCCAGGAGATGTGACGATGAATAACACCAGGATGCGCCTCATCATTGAAGGCCGGGTTCAAGGCGTGTGGTTCAGGGAGTCCACCCGGCGGGAGGCTGCATCACTGGGGCTGACCGGATGGGTAAAAAACCGGCCGGACGGGGCCGTGGAGGTCCTGATCGAAGGGCCTGAACAAGATGTCAACAGACTGGTTTCCTGGTGCCGGAAAGGTCCCCCTGCCGCCAGAGTGACCGGCATTTCCAAGGAGCAGGAGACCTGGCAGGGCGAGTTTGACTCTTTTGACATTGTTTTTTAGGAGGAAATACGTGCGGATCAGACGGTTTTCACAATTACTTTTATTGATCTTTGTGCCTCTTTTCATTGCTGTTTCGGGCTGCAGTACTACGGCATCCCTGACACGGAAGGTCCTTCCCGAATCCTGGGCCAGAAAGATTCTGCCGGAGCAACCCAATCTTAAACAGCGTGTCATGGTCTTTCCCCTTGTGGACCAGGCAGATCTTGGACCCCAGATAACGGGCCAGTACAGCCGGCGGTTCTATGATTTATTGAAGGCATCTCCCCACCTCCTGGTCAATGAGCCCCCGGACGGCATGTTTTCATCCCTGGCCATGGAATCCCCCCAATTCGGAGTGGTCACTCATTCAAGTCTAGTGGATTTCGCCCAGAGTCTGGGAATGAACGATCTTATCATCGGGGTATTGAATCCGGTAGAGATCAGCATTCGGAAGACCGGGATATGGCCCTTTGACAAGTGGCGGAAGTTTTATGGGATTTCCATGGCCGTCAACATCATCGACACTGCAAGCAAGACCCTCCTGTTGACCCATGTGGAATTGGAGGAGTTTCCCGTGGCCCTGGATGAGGCAGAGGATCTGGATGAAAAGGCCTTCATCAATGAGGTGTCAACAAAATCGTACCCTGAGATGATACAAGAATTGGCTGAAATAGTGATCAGAGAGCTGCACCAGCAACCCTGGACAGGAAACGTCCTGGCAGTGGAGAATAACGCTATCATGATCAATGCGGGAAAGGAAGTGGGGCTTGAACCGGGAAAATTGTTCGAGGTCTTCGCCCAGGGGAAATCTGTCCCTTCCGGCAGCGGACGACCGATTTATCTTTTTGGAGAAAAAATCGGCGTGATCAAGGTCAACTCCGTAATGGAATCCCACGCCCTGGCCGAGCCTGTTTCCGGAGGTCCTTTTGAACCCAAGCAGTTCGTCAGGTTTATACCATGATATAAGAATTATGGAATTGAGGAATCAAGAAATTGCATGAATAATCCTTCTTAATCGCTCAATTCTTGAATCCCTGAATTCTTAAATGCCTAAGGCGGCCTGACTGCCGCAACCAAACAGGTTTCCTATGGACCCCCACGGGCAAACTTCTTCGCACGTTGCAGAAAAGTTACAGACAAAGAGTCTAAGGCGGCCTGACGACCGCAGCCAAAAAGGTATGGGTGCAACTCCCGGCAGTTTTCCGAGCGCTTACCGATAAGGCACCAACTTCTCCGCATGGTCCAGAGAAATTTTAACCAAAGATTCTAAATCCAAAAGCGGTTACCATGGACAAGATCGTTATTGAAGGGGGAACTCCCCTGAAGGGCGCTGTCAGCATCAGCGGCGCCAAAAATGCGGCCCTTCCGGTGATGGCTGCCTGTCTCCTGACAGGTGGCTGGCATCGACTGACACGGATCCCCCAATTGAGAGACATTCGGACCATCCAGCAAATCATGTCGGATCTGGGCACGGTATTCAGGCAAGAAGGGGAGGAGGGCGCCCTCGAGGTGGATTCAGGCAATCTGACAGGCTATGAGGCCCCCTATGAACTGGTCAAGACCATGCGGGCATCCATCCTCCTATTGGGACCGCTCCTGGCCCGGTGCGGCAGGGCCAGGATCTCTCTACCCGGCGGGTGCGCCATCGGGGCCCGGCCCGTCAATCTTCATCTCAAGGCCCTGGTGGCCATGGGGGCTGATATCTATTTGGAGCATGGGTATATCAATGCCCGGGCAAACCGTTTAAACGGCGCGAACATCTTTTTTGACATCCCCACGGTCACCGGTACTGAGAATATCATGATGGCCGCGGTTACGGCCCGGGGCCGGACCATTCTCAAAAATGCGGCCAATGAACCTGAGGTTCAGGATCTGGCCGATATGCTCCGGTCCATGGGCGCGGACATCCAGGGGGACGGGACAGATACCGTTGTCATTCAGGGGGTGGATCACCTGAGGCCCTGCCAACACGAGATCATACCCGACAGGATCGAGGCAGGGACCTTTATGATCGGAGCGGCCATTACCGGAGGAAACATCACCATCGATGCCTGCCTGCCCGGCCACCTGACCTCCCTTGTCGAAAAGCTGAGACTGGCCGGTGCGGACGTCGACGCAGGGGATCGTTGCATGACCATACGGGGGCCTGACCGCATTCAGAGTGTTGACATCCAGACCATGCCCTATCCTGGTTTCCCTACGGATCTCCAGGCCCAGTTCATGACCCTCATGGCCGTTGCCGATGGGTGGAGCATGATCCGGGAAACCGTCTTTGAGAACCGATTTATTCACGTCAGCGAACTGCAGCGCATGGGCGCAGATATCGAAACCAACGGGAGTCAGGCCCTGGTCAAGGGAAAAGAACGGCTCTTTTCCGCTCCGGTTATGGCAACCGATCTCAGGGCCAGTGCGTCCCTCGTCCTGGCCGGACTGGTCGCCGAAGGGGGGAGGACCGAGGTACACCGGATCTATCATCTGGACAGGGGATACGAGGCCATTGAAAAGAAATTCAGCGGATTGGGGGCCGCCATATGGCGAGAAAGCGGGTAGCCTGTTTCATCGCCCGCTCATACCCATGGCCATATCATTTGCCGGGGGCATCCTGGCGGCCCATGAAATCCCCTTGCACCACCACATTCTCATCGCCGGCCTCTTTTTTTCCATCATCACATCTCTTATTTCGTTTCTTTTTTACCCTCCCCGCCTGAGGGGGTATTGCCTCCTTTTTGTATTCTTTTTTTCCGGCGCCCTGATGATGCAGGGGAACCCCGCCCCCTCCCGGCTGATCCCTCTGGCGACCCGGAACGGAAAGGCGCTGATCGAGGGGACGGTTCGCGATCCGGTCAAGGTCATCGACGACAGAATCGGACGGTTTGCACTTTACGCTACGGCCCTCTGTCTTCCTGAAGAGACTGTTCCCCTGGATGAACAGATCGCGGTCACCGTGTATCGGAATCTCCCCGAGCTTCACCCGGGCGACCGGATTCGTTTCCCGGCACGCCTGCGCCTTTTCAGAAATTTCAACAATCCGGGAAATTACGACTACGAAGGGGCTATGAAATTAAAGGGCCTTACGTGCGCGGCCAATGTCTCCGAAGGGACACGGATTCTACGGTTGGGACCCGGCCGCCTTCCCTTTTTTCGAGAAACGGTGGAAAGGCTCCAGCGGCCGATCAGGGAATTCTTCCGTGAGCGCCTGAGTCCACGCAACAACGCCCTCCTCCGCGCCCTGATTCTGGGTGAACGACAGGGGATTTCTACGGAGCTGAGAGATCCTTTCAACCAGACCGGGCTGGGTCACCTCCTGGCAGTGTCCGGGCTCCACATCGGCCTGGTGGCCGGCGCGGCCTTTTTTCTCTTTAAGTGGTTCCTTTTCCGCTCCTACCGGCTGACCCTCAGCGTAGATGTGCGGAAACTCGCCGCCCTGTTGACGTGTCTCCCTGTCATCTGCTACACCCTTCTTGCAGGTTTCCAGGTCTCCAGCCAGAGGGCCATGATCATGGTCCTGGCGTTTTTGGGGTCCCTTATCCTGGGGCGTGAACGGGAGGTCTGGTCCACCCTGAGCCTGGCCGGGCTCATTATCCTCCTCTTCGACCCCAACGCCCTCTTCAGCGTCTCCTTTCAACTCTCCTTCATGGCCGTGATCGGCATCCTGTGGCTGACCCCGGCCATACTGAACCGGCTCCACCTTCCGGTGAACACCTTCCCTGCGAAAGCCCCTTCACGCAACCGCCTGCTCGACTATTTCATAGGGCTCACCGCAATGAGCGCGGCCGCGGCCTTCTTCCTCCTTCCTGTCACCTCCCATTATTTCCACCGGATTTCCCTGGTGTCTGTCCCTGCCAACCTCACCACCGTTCCCATATTAGGGATATGGCTCATTCCGCTGGGCCTCCTTTCCGCTGTCATTGTTCCCATTTCCGCAGAGATCGCCGGGCGCTTGCTCCAGATTGCGTCATGGGGACTCGACATATGGATGTCCATTATCCAATTCTGGGCCGACCTCCCCTGGTCGAACATTTGGACAATCACTCCGAATCTCTTTGAGATACTCATCTTTTACCTCTTCCTCTTTTTCGCCTTTTTCTTCAAGCGTTGCAAATGGGCAAGGACGGGCCTTGTGGTGGTTGCCGTTCTGACCCTGGGCGATATCGCCTACTGGGTACATGCCGTCCGGTTCAACAAAGACCTTCAGGTGACCTTTTTAGATGTGGGAAAGGGGAACGCCGCCCTTGTCTCGTTCCCCGGCGGGAAAAAGATGCTTATCGACGGCGGGGGATTTGCGAGCGGACGCTTTGACGTGGGAGAGATGGTCGTAGCCCCCTATCTGTGGCATTCAAAGATCCTGCGGGTCGATTACCTGGTCCTGAGCCACCCCCAGGCAGACCATATGAACGGTCTCCGTTTCATTGCCGGATCTTTTCACCCAAAGGAATTCTGGCATAATGGAGACCAGGTGGAAACCCAAGGCTACAAGGACCTCATGGCGATTGTCGATGCTCGGAAAATCCGGAAGGTGCTCCCTGCTGACCTGAGGGGCGAGATTCAGATAAACGGCGTGCGTGTCCAGGTCCTCCATCCCGATCCGGATGGCCCTGTTGTGCGGGTCAAGGACGACGGCAAGCAGCTCAACAACAACTCTCTTGTCCTCAAGATTACCAGTGGAGATACGTCCTTTCTCTTTCCAGGAGACCTGGAAAAGGCCGGTGAGGAGGCCTTGATCGCCCGTGCAGGTCCGATGATCCAGAGCCATATCCTCCTGTCGCCCCATCACGGGAGCAAGACTTCCAGCTCCGAGAAATTTCTGAGATTGGTGAAGCCTCGTCTCTGTATCATCTCTTCAGGCGAAAGAAAGGCCCGCCATTTTCCCCATCCGGCTGTCCTTGAGAGGCTCCGCAAGATGGGATGCCAAATCCACCGCATTCCGCTGTCAGGGGCCGTCACCGTGACGGTGGGTCATGACCAGGTCAAGGTCAGGACCTTCTTAGGCGGCAGACATCCGTCCAAAAATCCCTTTTCTGGAAAAGAGAGAGATGGTATAAGAGATCAGTCCAAACGGCCTTACCGTTGAGAGCTCTCCTGTGATTTGAAACCATAGGTGGTGTCTTCGAAAAGGGGACTCCGGGGCTTGGTTGTTTTCAAGAATTTCTTCGATCGACAAACATTCATCGACCATCATCAATTCGGTATGGCAGACAGATTCCATTCCCTCAACGAGTGGTTCAAGACCCGCCGCTTCCTGTTCACGCTGATCGCATTCATGCTTCTGTTTATCCTCTATCCATTAACAGAAGAATTCGTCAGGATCAGCTTTTTCCTTGACATCTTTCTGTCCATCGTTCTCTTGTCCGCGATTTATGCAGTGGGGGAGCGAAGGGGGCCACTTGTTTTTGGCGTTTTAACGGCTGTCCCGGCCTTCTTGGCGCACTGGGTACACTTTTTCTTTGAAGTCCAGGTCCTTCATTTGATCGACGTGGTGTTTGGGATCATCTTTTTTGCCTTTGCCACCGTCACCATCGTGACCCACCTGTTCAAAGAGAAACGGGTCACGGCAGACCTCATCCGCGGAGCTATCTGCGGCTATCTCCTCATCGGGCTCATGTGGGCCTTTGTTTTTTCCCTGGTTGAAACGCTTCGACCCGGTTCTTTCGTCTCAGAGGCCGCCGCCAATCTAAATCTGGAAAACTTGATATATTATAGCTTTGTCACCTTATCCACAACCGGATATGGCGACATTGTCCCCATGACCAACCAGGCCAGATCCCTCTCCATCCTGGAGGCCGTCATGGGGCAGATGTATCTGGCCGTCAACATCGCGACCCTTGTGGCCATTCGCATCTCTCAGTCATCGGGAAAAGACCCGGAATGACGTGACGGGCACCATCTTCTATAATGAAGGCAGGCCATGACGCAAGCGCTCCCCAAGCCAAATCTCCCGCCCTGCAAGGACCTGTATATCTATCTAATCAAAGGGGTGTTGAGGGCCGACGATGAGGCCCTCCTCGGCAGCGGTTTTCTTGGAAACTGGGTGGAAGAGGGGAGTTCTTTTCTCTTTTTTTCCAAACCTTCTCGCAGCCGGATCACCCGGCTGTTGGCCGCCCGGCCGGTTCTGGAATTGGATGATGTGTTTCATTTCTCCTATGAAGCGTGGCAGGGCGGGGGTCTCGATCCCCTCACGATCGACCCGTTTCTGATTGTGCCGCCATGGCTGGAAACGGATCCGCAGCAAGGTCTCATGACGATCCTCCTGGACCCGGGGGTGGTTTTCGGCAACTGTCATCACCCCACCACACAGGCCTGTTTAAAGGCCCTCTCCCTCGTGGCCGGAAAGACCCCTTTAGGGCGGGTGCTCGATCTGGGGACCGGCACGGGCATCCTGGCCCTGGCAGCCGCCCGGCTGGGGGCTCGAAAGGTATTGGCTGTCGATTTGAACCCTCTCTGCGTCAAGACCGCAGCCCGGAACGTGGAGTTGAATGACCTTTTGGGGGTTATCCGTGTGATGGAAGCGAGGGCGGAGGATGTGGCAGACGACCCCGCGGACCTGATCGTCGCCAACATCCATTATGAGGTGATCAAACAGCTTCTGGAGCAGAAGGCATTCCATAGAAGTGCGAGGCTGATTATCTCAGGCCTGATGCGGAGCCAGTACCGGGACATTATTGTCAGATTGAAGGAATTTGGGTTTGATCCGGTTCGTGAGTGGGACCATGATATGACCTGGTACACGGTCTTGGCGGGTCGATAATCGTATGATGGAGGGTGGGTCACGGAATTCCGGTGTGGGCGGCCTCTGGCTTCCCGCACCGGAATTCACGTCTCAACGGGTTCAGCCACTGACTACTTGAGTCCGTCTTCCTTCTTTGCCTCTTCCATCTTCAAGCCCCCGATTCTGGGATGGGGCCTGCCGCAATCGGTCACCACAAGGGCGACGACGATCTCATCCGCTTTAGGGGCATCGTCGATTCGGATTGCCATGGCATCGAAGTGGCTCCGAACAAAGGCCGCGTCCTTGTAGTGGGTGGGCACATCGATTTCCGTGCCCATGCCGCCGATCTTTTTGGCTGACGGAATGAGGGCCTTGCCCCCGCCCACTGCGTCACGAAAGGGTTTCCCCAGTTTGGGATGAAGGATGGCCCCTGCGTGTTCCCTCTCGCCGTTCTCGCCCACAATGGCACCCTTGCCGTACCCTTCAGCCGCTTCCGGTTTGATCCCCAGGGCCTCCACGGCCATCTTGCCGAGAATCCCTCCGAGGGCCTCCCCGATATCCATCAAAGGGGTCAGGTCTTCTTCATATGTGCCGGCAAAGGGGTTCTTGATAACCGCAACGGCAGCCGCCCTCTTGCCGGGAGGCGTCATGGGGCGACCCCCTTCGGATAGGATTTCTTCGACAATGGTCACGTATTTTCTGACTTCCATTCCAATTCCCTCCTGTTGTGTGATTTAAGATTTTGCAGCAAACGATGTCCTCTTATCCGGGGATCCATGGATCAGGCATTTTCTGAAATAATCAGTCATCCCGATCTTGCCGTCAACCACGACACATGAACCCAGGATGATCTTTCTTTCCACCAATTCCGCCGACCTTTCCAGCGCCCGTTGCAATGAAAGGGATTTCGTCTCTTCATTCAAAGGCCCGATCTTACAGGTGACGGCGATGCCGGGTATATCGGTAGCGGGATCGATCTTCTCTGCATCCTCCTGGATCACCTGCACATCCTCCACAAAACTCGCATTGCCCACAGCCGTGGCCGCTGCATCGGCGACGGAAGCCTTATGGGCGATCACGGTGGCGGCCGAGGCGATGCCTCTGGTCAGGCTCCGACCGCCCAGGCCGCTGGTGGCCACCCCCCAGGAGGTGCGCTCGGATTCGAGCCGGAGCACATGGGAAAATTCATGGCGCCTTACATCCTGACGGATCCCCACGGTTACCGATCCCTCCCCCCGAAGCCGAACGGCGATATCCCCTCCGTTATTGACGATCGCCTTTGTCATCCCCCGATCGGCCAGGTAATCGGCCACTGCATCGGCAATGGTCCCTGCCACAGCGGCCATGGGGGTCAGGTCCGCATCCCCCACTGCCAGGACGCTGCAGACCATTTCCACGGCCAGGGGTTCCTCGAGCCGATGCGGGAGCTCTGCACAGGCGCGACTCAGGATTTCCCGCCGCCGGCCGATCTTGTCCAGGGCTGAGAAGGCGTATCGGGCCGCATCCACGCTCATCTCTGGTTGGGGAACCTTTCCTACAAAAGATGAGATGACCAGCCTCATGGGACCCCATTCGGCCATGACATCACCGCCCTGCAGGACTCGGAGGATTTGCCGGGCCTCGGTATATTCGGTCAATCTACAACCATCCGAGGACCCTTGACGGCAAAGGGCTTCATCGCTTCGAGATGGCCGCCCATCTCCTGGTAATCTCTTAAATCCATCGTGTATTCCACAGGGCAGATCGTTGCAGGGGTAGGCGTCCAATAGAAAAAGCCTCCCTTAACCCTCTCCACGTCCACCATGAAGTTGATCCCGCCGCCGGGCAGGACATAGGTGGGGGCCCCGCCCACCGTGAGACTGGCCTTGGCGGAATGAACGGCACGGGTCAACTTGACCGGATAGCGGGTAACCCCGGCCCTTGCGCTTCCTCCCGTACCTCCCATATATACGGCGGAAACCCTGGAGGGTTCACATGTGGACGAAATGGCATCGAGTGCCTCCCTACTGGCCCCGGTGAGGGGCACCTCCTGGAACGTCCCCCCCTCATCCAGTTCAAAGAGCCTTCCATTACGGCCCGTGGTCTCCGTGATCAAGACACGCATCCCTGTCCTGGCCACGTCCTGATCCAGACCCGAGATTACCTCCAGGGGGTTCATGATGGATGTGCCGCCCCAACCGCTCCCATGGTCCCCGAAATATCGTCCGGGTGTGCTCATTCTGAAACGGAGTCTGATCCCGGAAGGTCTGGCCCCAACAAACCTGCCGGCCGCGTGTTCGCTCATCAGGCTGGTGATATGAGGGTCGAGGATAATGACCTCATCGGCGGCTGCCACGAGAAGCGGGGCGAAAAGACCCAGGGTGGCGCTCCCGCAGCCGACCCTCATATTGTCGGGACGCATGCCGTTGATGACCGGGGTCTGACCGACCTGCAGTTCCAGCCTTGCCCCCCCCTTCACCCTCATTTTCACCGGTTTTTTATTGGCAATATCCGTGATGGTCCTGGCCACCGCCAGCCCGTCCTTTTCAGTGAGGAGGTTGACCCCGCCGATGGAGAGCATCTTGGAGCCGTACTGCTCGGTGGTCACCATCCCCACCTTTCTTTTCCCAAGGAGGACATCCGCCCCTTCTTCGCCCACCGGAATATCCGTATCGACCTTGACCAGAATGCCGCTGTAACTCAGAGGGGCCTCGGTCACCACCGTTACCACGTCAACGCCTTTCTGTTTGCCCCTGACAATATATGGTGCGGGCTTGCAGTCCGGATAGGTCGTCCCCGATCCAATGGCGGTGATCAAGGGCCTCCTGATGGGCTCGGCCGGGTCCGGACCCACGACGTCTTCCACATCCTGCCAGGTATGAAGGGGGGTGACCCGAAGGAGTTCTCCCTCGACATTTCTGTACCGATGGCATGCGCCGATCATCCCGGGTCTGATCTGGCAGTTGATGGGGCAGGCATCGCAAATGACCGCATGTTCGGGGATCCTGGACTCCCTGGACAGTGCCCCCTGCTCGCATACCTTGAGACAGGCCCCGCACTGGGTGCAGGTCTCGTCGATGACGGCCTTTTTTTTGGACAGGTGAACCGCGCCCACAGGACAATCCCGTACGCAATACCCGCAGCCGATACATTTTTCCAGGTCCACTTTCATCTGAAACGTCTCTGGTTGCTCGTTACTGTTTGTTAAAGTTCGGAGTTACAGGGTACGAGTCATGGAAACCCTTTTCTGTCTCTTTGTGGTGCTGTGTCTTTGTGTGAGTTATTTCTTGGTTGTGGTTGTGCCACCTTGGATCATTCTTCAATCGCGGGCCCGCCGAAGTTCCTGGTCACGGTGGGTTTCCGCTTGGGGGGCGGCGTATTCCTGCTGGTAGAAACAACGATTTTCCCATCCACCAGGATCATGGCGACCCCCGGGACATCGCCCGCTTCAATAGCGGCCAGGGCGTTTTCTCCCACCGACCCCATCGGGGCGTCCATGATGAGGAGGTCCGCCTCCTTCCCTTGCTCAAGGATGCCTCGGTTCAGCTTGTAGATACGTGCCGTGTTCCCGGTCGCCATGCAAATGGCCTCTTCGGCCTTGATCGGGGTCAGACTCGCCAGGTGGTTGATCACCCGCAGAATACCCAGGGGGATCACCCCCGTCCCTGATGGGGCGTCGTTTCCGATGATCATGCGGTCCAGGGCCCCGGCCTTTATGCAAATATTTGCGGCTTCGACGGCCACCTTGGGATTGCCGCAGTGAACGATCTCAATCGCGAGTTTTGTTTCATTGACCAGTCTCTCCACCTCCTCGATGGCAACGGCCGTGGGACCGCCGTTGACATGGGAGGCGATATGGGGATTGGTTTTGATCACCTGTTCCGCGGTGACCGTACTGCTCCCCGGAATGGACGTTCCCCCGGTATGCATCATCACGGTCATCCCCGCCTCTCTGGCCCACTCGACCATGGGTGCGGCATCCTCGGGCTGTTTGACGCTTCCGAGTCCGATTTCACCCACCACACGCACCCCTTCCCGGGCCATTTCCTCGAAATCCTGTTTGACAAGACCTTTCTCCAGGATCACGGCCCCGCCAAGGACCTTGGCCCCTCCGGGTCTGAAATTTGCCCAGGCCTTGGCCGCCAGGATCGCCAGGACCTTGGTTCCCGCCGGATCCTTGGGTCTCCCCTGCAGGTGGACCTCTCCGGCGGAAATCAGCGTGGTGACCCCGCCATGCAGCTCGCTTTCGATAAAGCCCATCTGATTCTGGCGAGAGGTGAAGTCCCCAAGGATCACATGGCAATGGGAGTCGATGAGACCCGGGGTTACAGTGGCCCCTGCACAATCGATGACCATGTCGCCCTTCTTAGTGCCAAGATCATCAACCATGCCGATATCCTTGATTTTGCCGTCCTCGATGGCGATGGCATTGCCTTCGAGAAAGGGCCTTGAGATATCGCCGCTCACAATGGTTCCGATGTTTTTCAGAGTAACGCCTGACATTATTAAACCTCCTTATTGTCTAATTGTCCTGCCGTAACAGCTGCATTCAGGACCCGTTCCAGATTCCCGGGAAGGGTGTAAATCCGTTCTCCCAGGGCATCGGCAATGGCGTTCAGGACGGCCGGGGCAGTGGGAATCAGGGCGGGCTCTCCGACACCCTTTGCGCCATACGGCCCTGTGGGTTCCGGGGACTCCACGATGATCGGGATGACCTCGGGCATATCGCTGCACGTGGGGATACTGTAATCGTTAATAGACGACGTTTTTCCGGGGACACATTCCTCCATGAGGGCAAAGCCGATTCCCATGGCCACCCCTCCGCAGATCTGGCCGATCACGCCTTCGGGGTAGATGGCCTTGCCCACGTCGTGTGCCGCAACCACCCGGTTGACCGCCACTTCGCCCGTATAGACGTCCACGGTCACCTCAACAAGATGGCATGCAAAGGCATAGGTGGCATAGGGCACGCCCTGACCTGTTTCAGGGTCCAGCGGTTCGGTGACCGGATCGAAGTATCCCTGCCATTTCAAGGGAAGGCCTTTCCTGTGGGCACGTTTGACCGCCTTCACCAGGGGGATGCTCTTTTTCGGATCATCTACATCCCGGATCTGCCCGGAATCCAGGACCAGCGACTCCTTGGGAACCTTGAGCAGATCCACGCCCTCAGTCAAGAGCATGTCCGCCAGCTGGTCTGCCGCGTCCTTGACCGCGTTTCCAGAAATATAGGTCTGCCGGCTTGCGGACGTGGCCCCCGCATTGGACGTCAAGCCCGTATCCCCTACAACGGTTCTGATGACGTCCGCGGACAATCCCAGCGTCTCCCCGGCGATCTGAGAAAGGACCGTAGTGGAACCCTGGCCGATATCCGCGCACCCGGTATAGAGGGTGACCCTTCCCTCCAGGTCCACCTCGATCTGGGCCGTGGAGGGGTTCTGAACCCCGGTATTCCCGATCCCGTACCACATGGCCCCGAGACCGACCCCCCGCTTCTGGAAAGGCGGGGTCGGGGCTGTCCGCCACGCTTCCAGTGCCTCGGCATAATAGGGGTGAACCGCATCCAGACACTCTCCGATCCCCACACTCGCCGTCAATTCCTGTCCCGTTCCGGTCCTGGATCCATTTTTCAGGGCATTGAGGCGCCTGATATCAAAGGGACTCATCTGAAGCTTTTCTGCCAGGAGATCCATCTGGGATTCAAAGGCAAAGGCCATTTGAGGCGCACCGAACCCCCGCATGGCCCCTGCAAGGGGATTGTTGGTATAGACGCAGTGCGCCTCCACATCGACGGTTTCGATGTCATAGGGGCCTTGGGCATGGACCGCGGCCCGGGAGGCGACGGCGATGCCGTAAGAGCCGTAAGCACCTGTGTCGCAGATAATGCGCGTCTTCATGGCCAGGAGCCTCCCCTCTCTGTCCGCGCCGGTCTTCATGCGGATGATGAGGGGGTGCCTCTTGGCCGTGGCCAAAAAGACCTCTTCGCGGCTGTATACATGCCGAACAGGTCGCTGCAGATAATAGAGGGCGAGCCCGATGTAACCCTGGGTATTCAGGTCCAGTTTGGAGCCAAACCCGCCACCCGTGGCCGCCTGGATGATCCGAACCTTTCCGTCCTCCAGCCCCAGGAGAGAGACCACCTCACTGTGGTCGTAATGCGGATTCTGGGTGGACGAGAAGATGGCCAGGGTCCCGTCTTTTTCCACATACCCGGCCCCGGCATCGGGTTCCAGATACGTATGTTCCAGAAGGGAGGTCCTGTAAACCTTCTCCACGACAACTTCACATCGATCAAAGGCCTGGTCAATATCTCCCCTCTTTATCTTCCTCGTAAAGAGAAGATTCCCGTTTTCATGTATCCTGGGGGCGTCTTGCTTTAAGGCCTCTTCCGGGTCGTAAACAACAGGAAGGTCCTCATAGGTCACCGCAATGGCATGTAGGGCGTTTTCGGCCGCTTCCTCGCTTTCGGCCGCCACCAGCGCGATGGCGTCCCCCACATGGCGCACCTTGTCCGGGACCAGAAGGGGATGGTCCTTATTGATGATGCCGGTGAGGTTTTTTCCCGGTATGTCCGCTGCCGTGAAGATCCTGACAACACCCTCTAACCTGGCAGCCTTTTCCACACCCAAATGTATGATTCGCGCATGGGCACGGGTGCTCCTCAGGACCTTCAGGGTAAGGGGATTTTCGAGTTTCAGGTCTGCGCAAAAGATGGGCGTTCCCTTCAATCTCTCAATCGCACCGCGACGGGCGATATTTTTTCCGATGTTTTTCATTTCTTCTTTCATATGACACCCGGTCTTCAATCCCGCGGCTCCCGATCCTTTAACAGGCGAAAAAGAAGGCCGGCCGCGACCCTCCTTCTATAGACGGCGCTCGCACGAATATCATCGATGGGAGAGATCGCCTCCTGTACCAGGGGAAAGGTCTCATTGAGGGTCTTGGCAGTAAGCGGTTTACCTGTCAGAAATTGTTCCACCTGTGTAGATCTGACCACGGTGGGGGCCACACTCCCCCATGCCAGACGCGCACCTTCGATAATCCCCGTATGGTCCAGGCTAAGGAGGGCTGCCAGGCTCACGATTGAGACTGCCAGGACCTTTCGGTTTCCCACCTTCTCGAATTGATGTACACAGAACTCGGGGACCTTTTTAAGCCGGATTCCCCGCAAAAGTTCTCCGGCCCCCAATAGGGTTTCTCCGGGACCCCGGATGAAGTCGCTGAGCAACATCCTCCGCAACGAGGAGGACGAGATCAATTCCAATTGCGCCTCATGGGCGTACAGCACCGGGAGGGTGTCCCCGGCCGGTGAGGCCCTGCAGATGTTGCCGCCAATGGTGGCCATGTTTCGGATCTGCGTGCTTCCGAAGACTCTGGCCGCTTTTTGAAGGAGAGGGGCAACAGGGGCTACGGCATTGGAGGTCATAATCTCAGAAAGGGTGACGCCCGCACCGATACATATTGTGTCTTCTTTTTCCTCAATGCCTTTGAGTTCAGGAATCCTTGAGATATCCACAAGAAGTCCGCTTCGGACCGTTCCGGATCGGAGTCCTGTGATGACATCCGTCCCGCCAGCGAGGATTTGGGAATTTTCCCCCTCCTCTTTCAAAAAATAAAGGGCCTCCTCCAGGGTGCCCGGTCTCACATACGCCACATCCCTTTTCATTTGGTAGTTTCCCTGCGGGGGTGTTTTGCCGCATCCTCAACCGCGTCCACAATTTGCTGATATCCTGTGCACCGGCAAAGATTCCCTGAAACGGCGTCAATAATTTCAGGACGATCGGGATGGGGATTCTCCTTGAGCAAGGCATAACTGCTCATCAGGAACCCGGGGGTACAGAAGCCGCACTGGACCGCATGATGGTCCACAAAAGACTGCTGAAGCGGAATCATATCCCCATCCTTCCCTAGGCCTTCAACGGTCAAAATCTCCCGTCCGTGGAGTTGTGCGGCGAGCATGAGACAGGCATTTACACTCTTCCCATCCACCACGATGGTGCAGGCCCCGCATTCTCCGATGCCGCAGCCCTCCTTGGTCCCCTTGAGTGAGAGACGGTCGCGAATCACCTCCAGGGCGGTTTCGCCCGCCTCCACCTCCAGGGATACCTTATTCCCGTTGATTGTACATTCAATCGGTATATGCGCGTATGGTTTCATGACCCTCGGTTTTTCTCACTCTTATATTAGAACAAATAAAAATCCCCTTGGGCCGGGTCCCGATAGGAAAGGGTCACCCTTGTCCCAAGGGTGGAGTTTTTTAAAATTCCTTGATTTTCTTCATGTCCACGGTCTTCAGGACCTCTATCCCCTGGGCCTTCATCTCTTCCAGGGCCTTTTTAGTGGTGTCCGGGGCCACCCCCCTGCAAAGGTCCTCCACAACGATCACCTTGAACCCTGCCCGGGCGGCGTCGACGGCCGTCGCCTTGACACAATAGTCGGTGGCGAGCCCGTACACCACGACCTTTCTAACCATGTTTCTTTTGAGGATTTTGTCCATCTCGGTCCTGGCGCCGCCGTCGTCCTGAAAGCCGGAATAACTGTCATATCGGGAATCCTGCCCTTTCTTTACAATCGCCAGGAACAGGTTGTTATCCACCAGGACCCGGGCATTTTCCGTCCCCTGAATGCAGTGGGGCGGCCAGAGGACCTGGGTCCTTCCCTCGATCTGAATCGCCTCAAAGGGCTTTTTTCCCTCGTGATTGGTGACGAAGGAAACATGATCCGCGGGATGCCAGTCCTGGGTGCCGAAGATCAAAAAGCCTTCCCGGCTGAAGTCCTTGGTGGCCTTGGTCACGGCGTCCACATAGGCCTGATCGGTTCCGTCGACCGCCAGGGATCCATTCTTCAGGGTGGTAAAATCCCCCTGCAGATCCACGACGATCACACCGATGTTGCCCTCTGAACCGCACTCTGCGCAAGGTATGGTGAAAGGCACCGACACCAGGCTTCCCCAAAAAACGATCATCATAAAAACCAGAATGAGTTTATTCATGATTCATCCCCCCTTTTGTTTGTTAACAGTTCGTTTGGACGATTTCCAGACCCATAAGGACCGGGCCGGCCTGAAGGTCCTTGGACCCGAAGACGAACCTCGGATAAGCGGTGATTATATCCTGACCCACAGCGGCCGGCAGGAGACCGATGATGCTGCTGACTAGCCCTTTCATCGAAGGACTGGCGGAAATGAATAACTGTCTATGCGTATGCCCAGCAGGAGGGCTACACCGGTATATTTTTGCGCCATGAATTCAGGGTCAGACCGGCAAGGACAGGAACTGCAACATGAAAATCAGAATTCTACTTTGCTAAGACCTATGCATCCTTCTGTCTTGCCCTTGTCCCTCAAGCATTCCACCGATAGAGAGGACCTCTTTACCGCCTTTTTCAATCTCTGAGAAAATTGATGCCGGCGGGCCGACGGTGAAAAAATCATATCCAGCGGGAAACCACCGTCTTCTCGTCCATGAACAATCGCATGGACGCCATACGGGATTTGGCGGACCCAACAAAGGATTCTCGCCGGGAACCCAGGGGAAAGAAGGCATAGGGCTGGGCCACCCCCAGATTTACCGCAACGTTGCCCACATTGGCCTCTCGAATGAGCTTTCGGGCGTTTTTCATGCTGCTGGTCATGATGGCGGCCGAGTGACCGAGATTGGTCTTGGTGTTGATCCACTCAATGGCCTGATCCAGGCTGTCTCCCCTGATCAGGGCCGCAACCGCCCCAAAGGCCTCTTCCTTGGCCATCGGCATATCCACGTTCACATCTTCGAGAATGGTCGGCGCCATGAAGTAACCGTTGGGATAGCCCTCCGCCTTAACTCCCCTTCCGTCGAGGGCCAGCTTGGCGCCTTCCTGCAGGGAGTGGTCGATCCAATCAAGAATCTTGTCCTTGCCGCCCCGGGTGGTATAGGGGCCCAGCTCCGCATCTTCGTCAAGACCATAACCGAGTCTCATGGCCTTGGCCGCTGCAACGAATTTCTCTTTCACTTCATCGTAGATATCGCCGATGATGACCACGTTGTCCACCCCGAGACATCTCTGACCGGTCATTCCGAAACAGGCCCTCAGCATCCAGCGAATGGATTCGTCAATATCGGCATCGGGCATGATGATTACGGCATTTTTCCCGTTCCCGTTGATGGACGAGGTCTTCAGGAGTCTGCCGCAGGTCTGGAAGAGTTCATGGCCGGCCCTGTTGGATCCGATGAAACCGACCCCCTTAATCTCCGGCTGCTCGAGAATCAGCTTGTTGATCTCCCGTCCGCCATGGACCACATTGATGACGCCTGGAGGAAAACCGGCCTCCTGGGCCACTCTGGATATGGTCTCAGCGGCCACGGGGTCCTGCCTGCTCGGACTGACCACCACGGTACATCCGGCAGCCATGGCATAGGGCACAAAGGACGACCACGCGTGCATCGGAATATTGCCCGGCGTAATGATCAGGAATGCACCGAGCGGCTCCCAGACCAGATACTGGTCGATCCCGTTGGCGAGCTGGTCGATATGTTCGTTTCGCTTGGGTAACCCGTATAGGGCCGAGCATGCCGATTCAATGTTCTCTATCACGCGACTCACCGAACCCCTTGCTTCGCCGATGGTTCTTCCATGATCCTGGGTCAGGATGCGACACATGTCTTCGTAGTTATCTTCAAACTTGGCATGCATGCCGAAGAGGAGGCGTCCCCTGTCCCTCAGGGAGACATGCTTCCACGTCTGGAAGGCCTCGTGGGCTGCCCTGACCGCTTGGAGGGCCTCTTCTTTGGTGGCGGCGGGAAATTCAGCGATTACGTCACCTGTCGCAGGATTGGTGGTCTCGTGAATATCCGTTGATTTGGAATCGATCCACTCACCGTTGATAAGGAATTTGAGTTTTCCATAATGTTTTTTTACTTCCGGTAATACTGCCATCAAATAAACCTCCTTAATATATTTCAAGTCTTTTGCACTGCATGAAGGGGCCAGTGCCTTTTCGGCCGGCCTTCCTTTTTGGTGCCTGACCAAGGTGTTCGTATAATTGCCGAAGCCCTGGTCCGCCGCTGCTTCACCCGATGAGAGCGCCCCAAACAGACCCCGATGGCCTCTCCCCTACCGCGTCATCATGCCCGGCAACAGGAGTGCGATCTTGGGAAATACGGTGATCAATATCACCAGGGCAAATATGGCAAAGAGAAAGGGGATGACCCCCCTGAATATGGTCTCCACCGGGGTATCCTTTGCCACCCCGGCCACCGTAAAGACGTTCAGCCCCATGGGGGGGGTGATCAGGCCGGCCTCCATCATGAGTACCGCAATGACGCCGAACCAGATCGGATCAAACCCCAGGGCCAGTATTACCGGGTAAATCACCGGCAGCGTGAGCACCATCATGGAAATGGCATCCAGGAAACATCCCAGAAAGAGATAGATCACCATCATGATGGCGTGGATCAGATAGGGGGAAATCTCAAGGGCGGCGACCCACTCGGCCACTCTCATGGGGATGGTGGAAAGGGCGAGAAAGTAACTGAACACATTGGCGCCGGCCACCAGAAAGAGCACCATCACGGAGATCCGAACCGACTCCTGAAGCGCTTCCACGAGGTTTGCTCGATTCAGCTTCCTCTTGATCAATGCGATCAGGAAAAGGATGGTCGCCCCGATGGCGCCGGCCTCGGTGGGCGTAAAAAAACCGCCGTAAATACCACCCATCACCAGGAAAAAAACAGCCAGGGGTTCCCATACTGCCATGAGCGACGCGAACTTCGTGCGCCATGAAACCGGTTCCAAACTCACGGGGGCCAGGCTGGGATTGAGCTTCACAGAACCTATCACGATGAGGGTATAGGCCAGGGCCAGGAATGCTCCCGGAAGAATGCCGGCCACCAGCAGCTTGCCGATGGATTGCTCCGTCAGCATGCCGTAAACGATGAACCCGATGCTGGGAGGAATAAGGAATCCCAGGGTCCCGCCGGCAGCTACGCTCCCGGTGGCGAGCCGGGGATGATAATTAAACCGTTTCATTTCGGGCAGGGCAACCGTACCCATGGCTGCAGCGGTTGCCACTGAAGAGCCTGATACCGCCGAGAACCCGGCACATGCCCCGATGGTGGCGATGGCCAATCCTCCGGGCAGTCTTCGAAGCCATTTATCAAATGCACTGTAGAGTTCCCCGGTCATCCCCGAACTTCCGGCAAATCCTCCCATGACGATAAAGAGCGGGATCACGGTATAGGGGTAATAGGAAGAGACCTCGTAGATCGTCCTGCCAAGCATCGGAAGCGCGGCATTTACACTGGATAGATAGGTGACTCCCGAAAACCCCACTAACATCATGGCAAAGGCAATGGGCATGCCGATAAAAAGAAGGAAAAAGACCAGACACGTTCCAATGACGCCGACAACAACTGGATCCACCATTATCGCCTCACAAGTCTCTTCAGGGTGTCCGTCAGTTCAAGAAAAAGCTCAAGAAAGAGAAATACCCCCCCTACTGAAACGAGTAATCGAAAAGGAAACTGGGGGATCCTGAGCATATCCGATACGGTCTGTTCTTTAATTCCCACGACCCAGCCCTGCCAGGCCATCACGGCGATGATGAACAGACTCAGAAGGGCGGTGATCACATCGAGTATGAGCGCCCATGCTTTCGGAAGCCTGGATACGAACATGGTGACACGAACATGCCCCTTGACTTGCTGGGTGTAGGCGAGGCCCAGGAGAATGAAGGCGGCCAGCATATAACTTGAGAGCTCCATGGATCCCGGAATAGGCTGGGACCACACTGCCCGGCCTATCACCTCACTGCTTGTAAGGAGCATCATCGGGAGGAGCAACACCATGCCGACATAACTCATGTAGAGTGTACAGCGTTGGATTATTTTTCTAATCATCGTCAACATACTCCGTGACGCTCGGTGCCCTATTTTGTTAACCCTGCCTCAAGAGACCATAGACGCGTCTTTCGCGGGCCTTTTAGCGCGTTCCCACGCCGAAGCGTGGGAACGAGAGCATCCTATGCGCTATGCGCGTTCAGCTTTGATCTATTCCGATGGCTGCTGCAATCACTTCCACTCCTCAGGGAAGGCGACGCAGGTGACGCCCAGATCTTGAGAAATTTTGTTATATTTCAAGACGGTATCCTTCGCCGGCAACCCTTTTGCTTCCAGATCGGCAACCCATTTCTTGGTCACATCCTGGAACCCAGCAAACCATTCTTTCTCCTGCTCCGGGGTCAGGGTGGTGAGCTGCACGCCCTTGTCCTGGATCTCCTTCATCATGACCTTGTAGACGTCCTGGTTAAGACCGCCGGTGGTCCTGAAGGGATTGCCGCAAACCTCTTTAATGATGGGTTTCAGATCGTCCGGGGTTCTTTCCCAGCTTTTCTGATTCATGATGACGCCCTCGGAAACACATCCGAAGGTCGCGACCACGCCGTACTTGGCCACTTCATACAGCTTGAACGCCAGTACCAGGGGCGGGCAGGTCACCAGGCCGTCAATCGTCCCGGTCTCCAGCGCAAGATAGACGTCGCCGAGGGGCATGAACACCGGTTCCGCTCCCAGAGATTTGATGTAATGGGTTTGGTGTCCACCCGGCGACCGGATTTTCAGCCCCTTGCAGTCGTCCATGGATTTTACCGGTTTTCTCGTCCACAGAAAGGCCTGAATACATCCGTTGAGCTCGATCATCTTGACCCCGGGGAACTCTTTTGCCAGGGCTTCCTTGTACATCTTGTTTCCGATATCCACAGCGATGTCTTTACCGTCCACCCAGGTGGCCAGAGACAGGACATCGGTCAGGGGAAAACGTCCCGGGGTCCAGGTCGCAGTGAAGTACCCCATATCGGACAGCCCGTTGGCTACGATATCATAGTGTTCCGGCCCTGCCCCGAGGGCGGCTCCGGCATAGAGTGTATACGTGATACGTCCGTCGCTTTTCTTCTTTAGCGTCTCGAGCATCGGCTGCCACACGGTTTTGACTTCCCTGCTTGCAGGTGGATGCCAGGTGCTGAATTTTAAATGCATCTTGGATTTTGATTCGGCCAGAGCCCCCGCGGGCAGGATAAAAAAACCGAACAGCGCAACCACTAGACAGCCCAGAAAACCTTTTTTCATCGCTAATCCTCCTTAATTGATTCGTGGTTAATAATCTCGTTTCCCCAATCAACACATCTGTTACAAGATAACACGCTTTGAAAAGACATTGCAAATACCCAAGGCAACCTAACCGCCGCAACCAAAAAGATATGGGTACAACTCCCGGCGATTTTTGAGCGCTTACCCATACGGCACCAGCTCCCCCGCATGGTGTCCCGCAAGGCGGGATTACACCCAAAGATTCCAACTCCCTCTAGAAAGGCTTAGACAGACACTACTAAATAATACCGCCCGCGTATTCGGGGGGATGATCGACGGTTCCCTTTAGTGGGCCCGTCTCCCCTGCAGGGTTCTTTGAAGCCGATTCTCCGGCGATGATCTCTTGAACGATTTCCAGACCTTTCAGGATATGTTCCCGGGTGATCCGGATGGTGCGTTCCATATCCCCTTCCTTAATGGCATCCAGAATTTCCTGGTGGTACGAAAGGGATCCCTTAAGATGGGCTTCATCCATCAGGGATACGCAACTGAATCGATTCATTTGGTGGTGAAGCATTTGAGAGATCTTTTGAAGGCGCTGATGGCCGGAGATCTGAAACATAATGTCGTGGAATTCCTTATTAAGGGACTGGTACCTGATGACGTCGGGGGATTCGGACAAGACACATTTTTCCATCCCCTCCACCACCTTTTCCCATTTCTCCAGGTTTAATTTGGAAATTTTTTCAAATGCCAGTCGGGTGGCCATTTCATACAGACTGCACTTGAGGGTATAAATCTCCCATGCATCATGTTCGGTGATGGTGGCCACAAAGGCCCCCCTATTCGGTTTCCTCAGGATCAATCCCTCTGCCTCCAGGAATTTCAGCGCCTCCCTGATGGGGGGCCGGCTGATCCCTAAAGCGGATGCGATCTCCTGTTCCTTCACCTGCTGCCCGGGATGCAATTCTCCATGAAGAATTTGGCCAAGCAGATATTTTCTTACATTGTCGACGATGCTGTGGATCTGCAACATAAATGAAACCTGCCTGAGACGATGTCTATTGTCTATTGTCTACAATTTATACTTCTTTATCAAATATTGGCCCTTTGTCAAGACAAAAAAACAACTATCGCGACAATGAGAATCCGTTCTTTTCAGCCCATACCAGGATCGGAGAAAGGTGCGTACCCATGCAGCACCAGCATGGAGAAGGAGGAGCGAAAAGGGGCACCTGGAACCTTCTGATCAGGCAGGTTCCAGGCAATATTTAGAAAAGGCCTCGTCGATGGGGACCGGATATCTTCCGTTGAAGCAGGCGAGGCAGAGGTCGTCTTCAGGGATGTCGATGGCCTGTTTGAGAGAATCGATGCTCAGATATCCAAGGCTGTCCAGGCCTGCAAAATCACGGATCTCTTCCACCGATTTTCGGGCCGCGATCAGTTCCCCCTTGGTGGAAAAATCAATCCCGTAATGACACGGAAAGCAGTGCGGGGGGCAACTGACGAGCATGTGGACCTCTCTGGCCCCGATCCTTCGCAAGGTCTGGACCCTGCTCCGGGCCGTGGTGCCCCGGATGATGGAGTCCTCCATGATGATTACCCTCTGGCCTTTCAGAAGCTCCCGGACCGGGTTGAGCTTCACCTTGACCCCGAAATCGCGCATGTTCTGGGATGGCTGGATAAAGGTCCTTCCCACGTAATGATTCCGGATCATCCCCATCTCGAAGGGAATCCCCGATGCCTGGGCATAGCCGATGGCCGCGTAATTCCCTGAATCGGGGAAGGGCATGACCAGGTCCGCCTCGATCGGATATTCTTTGGCCAGCAGTTCACCCTGGCGCTTCCGGAACATGTACACATTCTGGCCGAACACCCGGCTGTCGGGTCTCGCGAAATAGATCAGCTCAAAAATACACTGGCTCTTGTGCGACGGGATGCCCGAGGGTACGGTCTTCAGACCCTGGTCATCGATGATGACGATCTCGCCCGGCTCGATCTCCCGAATGAATTCCGCCTCCACCAGGTCGAGGGCGCAGGTCTCGGAGGCCACCACATACCCGCTGTTGAGCCTTCCCAGGCAGAGGGGCCTGAAACCGTTGGGGTCCTTTGCCGCAATCAGGCCCTTTTCGGTCATGACCACCATGGAATAGGCCCCCCGCATTCGCATCATGGCCTGGATCATGGCCTGTTCCAGCCCCATCCTGTAATGCCGGGCAATAAGATGAAGCACCACCTCGCTGTCCATGGTGGTCTGAAAGATGGATCCGCTGTCCTCCAGTTCCGACCGGATCTGCCTGGCATTCAGGATGTTGCCGTTATGGGCCACGGCAAAGGACTGGCCCGAATACTGGACCCTAAAGGGCTGGGCATTCACCAGGAGAGAAGAACCGGTGGTGGAATAGCGGACGTGTCCCAGGGCGATATGGCCCGGCAACCGGTTGAGGGTCTCTTCGGTGAAGACCTCCGGCACCAGACCCATGGCCTTGTGTTCGAAGATTCGGGTCCCGTCCGATACCACAATCCCGGTGCTCTCCTGGCCCCGGTGCTGAAGGGCATAGAGGCCGAAATAGGCCATCTTGGCCGCCTCTTCATGCCCGTACACCGCAAAGACCCCGCATTCGTCTTTGGGTCGGCCGGGACGCTTTTCGATCGGATCGGTTCTGCTTGTCTGATTCATGGCTGGTTGCTCGTTGCTGGTTACTGGATACTTGATTCTGGATACTGGATTCTGGATGCTGGATGCTGGTTCCTGGATTCGCGTTGCTTACCCTCTTACCCTCTCACCCTCTCACCTTCTGCCATCTACTGGGTCTCGCTTTGAGCTTTCAGCTTCGAGCTTCCCCCTCACGCCTCACGCCTCACGTCTTGCTCCCTGCTCCCTGCGCCTCCCCATGGTATTCCTGCAATGTCCTTACCTCGAGCTCCCCTTCCATCATGGCCTCCACGGCCAGGGCCGTGGCCGTGGCCCCGGAGAGGGTGGTGGTGTAGGGGATATTGAATGCCAGGGCCGCATTCCGGATGGAAAAGGACTCGGTCACGGCCTTCTTGCTCCCCGTGGTGTTGATCACCAGGGCGATCTCGCCATTCTTGATCATGTCCACCACGTGCGGTCTCCCCTCTCTCACCTTGTTGACCCGCCTGCTGGGGATCCGATGGTGCTGCAGAAATTTTGATGTCCCGCCGGTGGCCACGATCTCGAATCCCAGGCTGTGAAAGCGGGAGGCTGTATAGAGCATGGGCTTCTTGTCATCGTCCTTGACACTGATAAAGACAGTCCCGGATAAGGGGAGTTTTTGCCCGGCCGCCAGTTGGGCCTTGGCAAAGGCCAGACCGAAGGACTGGTCGATCCCCATGACCTCGCCGGTGGATTTCATTTCTGGCCCCAGGATCGAATCCACCCCGGGAAACCGGGCAAAGGGAAATACCGACTCCTTCACCGAGATGTGGTTCGGCGTGATTTCATTCGCCAGACCCAGATCTTTCAATTTCTCGCCCAGGATGACCCGCGTGGCCAGCTTTGCCAGGGAAATGCCGGTCGCCTTGCTGACAAAGGGGATTGTTCTGGAACCCCTCGGATTGACCTCCAGGATATAGACAGCCCCCCCTTTGACCGCATACTGGATGTTCATGAGCCCCACCACATTCAATTCACGAGCAATGGCCCGCGTTTGGGTCTTGATTTTTTCCAGGACCTCGGAGGACAATGAGATGGCCGGGAGAACGCAGGCGCTGTCTCCGCTGTGGATCCCTGCCTCTTCGATGTGTTCCATGATCCCGGCCACCACCGTATCGGTCCCGTCCGAGATGGCGTCCACATCGATCTCGGTGGCCGCCTCCAGGAAGCTGTCGATGAGGATCGGTTTCCCTGGAGAGACCTGAACGGCCTCCCCCATATAGAATTCGAGGCCTTTCCGGTCATAGACGATCTCCATGGCCCGGCCCCCCAGGACGAACGAGGGTCTGACCACCACCGGATACCCGATCCTCTCGGCCACCCGGAGTGCCTCCTTCTTGTTGGCGGCCGTGCCGTTTGCCGGCTGGAGGATCCCCAGCTTCCTGAGGAGTTTTTGGAAGTGCTCCCGGTCCTCTGCCCGATCGATGTTCTCCGGACTGGTTCCCAGTATGGGGACTCCGGCCCGGCTCAGTTCCCCCGCGATATTGAGGGGCGTCTGGCCCCCGAACTGGACGATCACCCCCTCCGGTTGTTCCTGTTCCACGATGTGAAGGACATCCTCCACGGTCAGGGGCTCGAAATAGAGCCTGTCGGAGGTGTCATAGTCGGTGCTCACGGTCTCGGGGTTGCTGTTGACCATGATACTCTCGATCCCCATCTCCCTGAGGGCCATGGAGGCCTGCACGCAGCAGTAGTCAAACTCGATCCCCTGGCCGATCCGGTTGGGTCCCCCGCCCAGAATGATGACCTTCCTTCTGCCGGAGGTCTGAATCTCGTTTTCCTGCTCGTATGTGGAATAGTAGTAAGGGGTATAGGCCTCGAATTCGGCTGCGCAGGTATCCACCGATTTGTACACGGGCACGACCCCCTGTTTCTTTCTGGTATCCCGTATTGCCTGTTCCTCCCATCCGAAGATGGCGGCGATCTGGGCATCGGAGAACCCGCAGGCCTTCACCTCTCTCATGACATCCGCATCCCATGCATCCGGCAAGAATCTCTTTTTGGCCATCTCCTTCAACCGGTGGTGCATCTTCTGGATAGCGTGGATGTGGAAGAGAAACCAGGGATCGATCCGGGTCAGCTCGTGAATTCTATCTATGGAAACGCCCTGTTCAAGGGCTTCGTAGACATAGAAAAGACGATTTGAATTGGGGTGGATCAGTCGATCTTCTATCTGATGACGGTCCGGACGGGCTCTGCGCGTGCGGCTGCCGTCCCTCGCCATGCCGAACCGCCCGATCTCCAGGGACCGGACCGCCTTCTGGAGGGCCTCCTTGAAGGTCCGGCCGATGGCCATGGTTTCGCCCACCGATTTCATGGAGGTGGTCAGGAGGTCCTGGGTTCCGTGGAACTTCTCAAAGGTCCAACGGGGGATCTTGACCACGCAATAGTCGATGGTGGGCTCGAACGCGGCCAGGGTCTCCCGGGTGATGTCGTTGGGGATCTCGTCCAGGGTATATCCGACCGCCAGTTTGGCCGCAATCTTGGCGATGGGAAACCCTGTGGCCTTGGAGGCCAGGGCCGAACTCCGGGATACCCGCGGATTCATCTCGATGACCACCATATCGCCGTTTTGAGGATCGATGGCGAACTGGATGTTGGAGCCGCCCGTTTCCACCCCGATCTCCCGGATAATGGCGATGGCCGCATCTCTCATCCGCTGATATTCCCAATCGGAGAGGGTCTGGGCCGGGGCCACGGTAATGCTGTCGCCCGTGTGGACGCCCATGGGATCGAGGTTCTCTATGGAGCAGATAATGACCACATTGTCATGGAAATCGCGCATGACCTCCAGCTCATATTCTTTCCACCCCAGCAGGGATTGCTCCATGATGATCTCGGAGATCATGCTGGCGTCCAGCCCCACCCGGGCGAGCTGCTCCATCTCCTCCCGGTTGTAGGCCACGCCGCTCCCGAAACCGCCCAGGGTGAAGCTGGCCCGGATGATGATCGGATATCCGATCTGTTCGGCCACGGCCCTGGCTGTTTCCATGTCCCTGGCGATTCCGCTCTCAGGGACCCTGAGCCCGATCCGGGTCATGGCGTCGCGGAACTGCTCCCTGTCTTCGGCCTTGTGGATGACCGGGATGGACGCCCCGATCATCTCCACGTTCAGGGCATCGAGGATGCCGGTCCTGGCCACGCCGATGGCCGTATTGAGACCGGTCTGTCCCCCGAGGGTCGGCAGGATGGCCTGGGGACGCTCCCGTTCAATGATCCTGGCTACGATTTCGGGGGTGATCGGTTCGATATAGGTGCGGTGGGCCGTCTCAGGGTCGGTCATGATGGTGGCGGGATTGCTGTTGACCAGGACGATCTCATAGCCCTCTTCCTTCAGGGCCTTGCAGGCCTGGGTCCCTGAATAGTCGAATTCGCACGCCTGCCCGATGACAATGGGCCCGGAGCCGATGATGAGGATCTTATGGATGTCTGTGCGTTTGGGCATGTCCTGGTTACCCGGTTGCTGGTTCCTGGATACTGGATGCTGGATGCTGGATACTTGATACTGGTTGATAGCTGATGGCTGATGGCTCATGGCTGATGGCCAAAACTTAACAGCTTATCAGCTCAACAGCTCAACAGCCCAAAACTGCTTGCTCCCTAAAGGCTTACCTTCTTACCCTCTCACCTTCTCACCTTCTGCCGTTTGCAAGGGTCGCTTTGAGCTTTCAGCTTTGAGCTTTTTGCTTTCAGCTCCCTCCTGCGTACTGCTTACTGACTGCTCCCTACTTTCCTCACGCCTCACCCCTTGCCCGTCTTCACCATCTCCACAAACCTGTCGAACAGGTACCCTGCGTCGTGTGGGCCGGGCGAGGCCTCGGGGTGATATTGGACGGAAAAGAGCGGCAGTTTTTTGTGAACCAGACCTTCCACGGTGTTGTCATTAAGGTTCATGTGGCTGATCTCGATGTCCGAGTCGTTAAGGGAGTCCATATCCACGCAGAAGCCGTGATTTTGGGCCGTGATCTCCACCCGGCCGGTGGTCAGTTCCTTGACCGGCTGGTTGGCCCCGTGATGGCCGAACTTGAGTTTAAAGGTCTTCCCCCCTAAAGCCAGGCCGATCAGTTGATGGCCCAGGCAGATCCCGAAGATGGGTCTGCGGCCCATCTGATGGCGGATCATATCCACGGCATAGGAGACCGGTGCCGGGTCTCCGGGGCCGTTGCTGAGGAAAAGGCCGTCCGGGGCCAGCCGGTCGATGGCCCGGCTGTCCGTATCCGCAGGAAGGACCAGGATGGTGCAGCCCCGCTTCTCCAGGGATCGGAGAATATTATATTTGATGCCGTAATCCATGGCCGCGATTCGCAAAGATCCTGTTTCTTCAGGCCACTGGAAGTCCGGGAGCCCGGTGGCGATACTGGACAGCCCGTTGTCTTGCCACAGCATCGGTTCCCGGCACGTGACCGCTTTGGCCAGGTCGAGGCCCGTCATGTCCGGGGACTGCCTCGCCTTTTCCACCAGGGAATCGGGATCCAGATCCCGGGTGGAGAGGGCGGCCTTCATGGCCCCCCGCGTCCGGATATGCCGGGTGAGGGCCCGGGTGTCGATCCCTTGGATCCCTGGAATGCCTGCCTCTGTCAGGTAATCGGCCAGGCCCTTTTCAGATCGATAATTGCTGGGATATTCCTGGTACTCCTTTACCAGGAGCGCCCTCACCTGTATCCGGGCCGACTCCACATCCTCGTGGTTTACCCCGTAGCTACCGATCAGGGGGTAGGTCATGGTTACCATCTGGCCGCAGTAGGAGGGATCGGTCAGGATCTCCTGATATCCGGACATGCTGGTATTGAAGACCATCTCGCCCACGGCGTCACAATGACCGGTAAAGGAGCGGCCATGAAACAGGGTACCGTCTTCCAATGCGAGCAGTGTTTTCATAATAGCAGTGTTTTCATAATAATAGTAGGCGCAAGGCATTGGCGCAAGGCGGAGGCGCAGAGAGCAGGGAGCCCTTTGCGCTGTCGCCGCATCTCAAATCTCAAATTTCAAATCCTGGAATTTCCGCATACACTTAATCCAGTCATCTATCCATCCGGTTTCCACCACCATTATCCAGCATCCAGCATCTAGCATCCAGTATCAAGTATCCAGCATCCAGCCCCATCACCACGTCATTCTGACCTTCACCCCCCGGGCGTGAAGGGCGTCCTTGATCTCCCTGACAGAATAGGTATTGTAGTGAACGATAGAGGCCACCAGGGCGGCATCGGCCTTCCCTTTTGTGAGGACCTCATAAATGTGATCGATGCTCCCCGCGCCGCCGGAGGCGATCACCGGGATACCGACGTGTTCGGAAATAAGCGCGGTCAGTGTCAGTTCATAGCCGGTTTGGGTGCCGTCCGCATCGATGGAGTTGAGGCAGATTTCACCGGCACCCAGGGCCTCCGCACGCAGGGCCCAGGCCAGGGCATCCAGACCCGTATCGGTCCGGCCGCCGTTAATGACCATCTCGTACCCGGACGGGATGGCGTCAGAGGGCGCCACCCGTTTCACGTCCATGCCCAGAACCATGCACTGGCTTCCGAATGCCTCTGCGCCTCGGGAAATGATCTCCGGATCTTTGACCGCGGCCGAGTTGACGCTGACCTTTTCCGCCCCGGCCAGAAGGACCTTCCGCATGTCCTCCAGGGACCGGACCCCTCCGCCCACGGAAAAGGGGATAAAGATCGCCTCGGCCACCCGGCTGACCACATCGATCATGATGTCCCGGCCCTCGTTTGAGGCGGTGATGTCGTAGAACACGATCTCGTCGGCCCCCTCTTCGAAATAATAGCGGCCCATGTCCACCGGATCGCCGATATCCACGTTCTCTTTGAACCGGATCCCCTTGGTGGTCTTTCCGTTCCGCACGTCCAGGCAGGGGATGATCCGTTTACTCAGCATGGTTGCCGTCCCATTCGCAGAAGTTCTTCAATATTTGAAGGCCCGGTCTCCCGCTCTTTTCCGGATGAAACTGCATGGCGATAAGATTCCTCCTGCCGATGATCGAGGGAAACCGGATTCCATAGTCGGTCGTTCCGATGACATGGGCTTGGGACGCCGGGGCCGGATAATAGGCGTGCACAAAATAAAACTCATCTTCCGGCCCGATCCCTTTCAGCACCGGATGTTTCCTCACCTGCGTGACGCCGTTCCATCCCATATGGGGGATCTTGAGTCGTCCGTTTTCAGGGGAGGGGAGGGGAACCGGGAAGGACCTGGCCTCTCCGGCCATGAGCCCCAGGCACGCTGCATGGTCCTCCTCGCTCCTCTCCAGGATGACCTGGGCCCCGAGGCATATCCCCAGAAATGGGCGGCCCTCCTCAAGCGCCCGGCGCAACACCCGGTCCAGACCGAGTTGTCTCAGGTCGGCCATGGCCTGCCCGGCCGCCCCGACCCCGGGGAAGACGACCCTGTCCGCTTCCAGGATCCGGGTCCTGTCGTGCGTGATCCGGCATGGAAATCCAAGCCCCCTGAGGGCGCGCTCCACGCTTCTGAGGTTTCCCGCCTTATAGTCGATGATTGCGATCATGGGTGTCGGTTATCAGTTGTCAGTTATCGGTTATTGGTTATCCCCTTATCGGCTTTCCTTTTTCATTTTTCACTTCTCATACTTCATTCCCAATTCTTCACTGCCCCGCAGCCATCAGCTGATCCCTGATCTCGGCCACCTTGTCGTCCTCATAGATCTTCTGGCCGCCGGCATCTTTCACGTAAAAGACGCCCCGAAGCCTTTCTTCATCGCTGTTGACCTTGGCGAACCGGATGTTGAGACCTAAAGAGAAGATCTGTTTTGCCAGGGTGTAGGCCAGTCCCACGCTCGTGGCCGAACTGATCTCGATCACCGTAAAAAAATCAGAGGCCTCGTTGTCCACCTTAACCTTTTTGGCTATGGGCCGATGATAGTCTTCCGCATAGAGGGACTGTCCCTTTTCCCGGATCAGATCGTCCAACGGGAGCCGGTCTTCCAGTGCCAGCCGGACGTCGGTCAATGTCTTCTCCCATCGCTCCGCCTCCCGGTACCGGTCCAACGGATTGGTCACCTCGTAGATGTCAAAAGCCAGTCCGTTTTTCAGGGTGAAGATGTGGGCGGACAGGATTTCGATGTTGTTGAGTGTCAAGACACCCACCATTTTACTGTAGAGACCCGGGCGGTCATGGGTGCACTGGATGATGCGGGTGACGGGTGCATCGGCCACCCGCTGAAGGACCCATGCGTGCCTTCTTTCGCCCAGGGTCAGGGCCATGCGGAAGTGGTGGACCATGTCCTCGGGTGCAGCACTCAGAAAATATCGGGAGGATACCTGATCCATCAGTTTCAGAACCTCCCCCACCGGGAACTCCGGCCGCAGCGCCTCCAAAAGGGCCTCCTTCTTGCCCGTGATCTCCTGGGTGGCATCGGGGGAGGCCAGAAGCCCCCGCTCCAGGATGCGCCTCACCTTTACAAACAGCTCGGTCAACAGCACGATCTTCCAGTCGCTCCGGGCCATGGGACCGGTGGCAAAACTGTCGGCCACGGTGAGAAGGAAGAGCATCTTGAGCCGTTCCTTATCCTGGATGGCCTGGGCCACCTGGACCGAGGTCTTCTCATCGCTGAGGTCCCTGCGCTGGGACACGTTCACCAGCAACAGGTGGTGTTTCACCAGGAAAGGGATGACATCAAGGGCCTCCCCGGCCACGCCGAGCCGCTGGAGGATCCGGATGATCATCTTGCCTCCCTTCTCCGCATGATCCGTGTTCTCCCCTTTGGCGATATCATGGAGGAGCGCGGCCAGGAAGAGCCGGTCCGGGTGTTCAATCCTTTCGAAGACCTTCCTGAGAAGGGGCCATTGCCTGTCGTAAAAGCCCTGTGAGATCTCGTTCAGCACCTCCATGGCCCTGAGGGAGTGAAGGTCCACGGTCATGACATGATAATACCCGAACTGGGGGAGATTCCTGATCTCGCTGAATTCAGGAATAAAGAGGGTGATGAGTCCGATCTCGAGGGCCAGCCTGACGATCTTCGAGTTCCGGGGCCTCAGGAGGATCTCCAGGAAGAGTGCCCTTGCCTCGGCCGAATCGACCAGATCCTGTCCCCTTTGGGCGATAATCTCTTCCGCTTCCCAGATAAAGCCGGAACCCAAGAAAAGGCCCCGTTTATTGGCCTCCTTCAGGGCATGGAGGATGATCAGAGGATTTTTTTCAAAGAGCGAACCTTCCTTTAAGACGATATTTCCCTTTAAGATTTGGAACTCCCCGGGGAGTTGATCCAAGGCCTCTTCCGCCGGCCCGGGGTCGATCATATCCAGGCTCTTCGCCAGAAATTCATCGTGACGGTACCGGACCCGGTTCAGGTGGAGATAGAGGTCCCGCATGAGCCTTTCAGGCCCCGAGATATGAGGCCTGTCCGCATAACCCAGGTCTTTGGCGATCCGGTTCTGAAAGGAGAGGAACAGCCGGTCTTCCTTCCGCTTGGCCAGGAGATGCAGCCGGTTGCGGACATTCAGGAGAAAGCTTCTGGAAGCAGCCAGTTCCTCAAAACCGACATGGCTGAAGACCGCAAAGCGCTTGATCTGCTCCAGCCGTTCACACCGGAAGTAGGTCCTTGCCATCCAGTCCATGAGATGGAGGTCCCGAAGACCGCCCAGGCCCTCCTTGAGGTCAGGCTCCACAAAATGATCCTCGTTACCGTATTTTTCGGCCCGTTCCTTCCTGGAGATGAGGAACTTTCCTAACAGATGGGGCTGCTCCCTCTGAATGCGCGACCAAAAGGCCTCCTGAAACAGCTGGTAAAAAGACCGGGATCCCAGAAGAAACCGGCTGTCCAGGAGTGAAGTAAAGACCCTGAAATCGGTGACGGCCAGTCGAATGCATTCCCGGTATGTCAGGATGGAATGCCCCACCTCCAGTTTGGCGTCCCAGAGGGGATAGATAGCCCGGGAGATGACCCCTTTCATCTCGTCCGACAACTTCCCCTGGTGAATCACCATCAGGTCCACATCAGAACAGAGACAGAGCTCTCTTCGTCCATAGCCGCCCAGGGCCATCACGGTGAGGCCGCCGTCCGCCGCCTCCCTCCCGTTTTCCCGGAATCCGGCCTCGAAAAAGAGGGACCGGACAAATTGATCCATCAGGTCGGCATAGCTTCGGACCGCCTCCTGCCCGGAAAGGCGATCAAGCTCTGTCTTTATGAAGGATCCTCTTTCATCAAGGAAATCCGAGACAATTTTCTGTGAACCTTCCAATAGTGTTTACATGCTCAAAGGTGAAAACTGAAAGCTCAAAGCTCAAAGGGCAAAGAGGTTAAGAGTTATTGGTTAATAGTTATCAGGCGAGAGGGCGTAACTCAACAAGCCCAACGAACCCAAGCAACCCAATAAACCCAAGCAACCCGCAACCCGCTATATCGCGTCCCTGTCCTCTTCGCCGGTCCGAATGCGGATCGCTTTTTCCACGGGCATGACAAATATCTTTCCGTCCCCGATCTCTCCGGTATGGGCGTTCTGTTTGATGACATCCACTACCCTGGGGACGATATCCGACGACACCACCACCTCTATTCGGATCTTGGGGAGGAAATCGACCACATATTCGGCTCCCCGGTAGATCTCCTTGTGCCCCTTCTGCCGGCCGAAGCCCTTCACCTCAGTAATGGTAATCCCGCTGACGCCCAGCTTCAGTATGGCATCTTTCACATCATCCAATTTGAACGGCTTGATAATCGCTTCGATTTTTTTCATCATTCGCTTTCTCCATACTCCTCCAGACCATCTTTTTTAACCTCAACCATCTGACGAGGCCTTACTTTTCGATACACCGCCAACGGATCCCTTACCTCTCCCTCCACCGACAGGAGGTCCTGTTCAATGGATATCCCGAACAATCGTTCATTTTCCCTGAGATAGGGGAGAATCAGGTCCCAGTCCTTTGTTTTCATCCCCACGATCTCTCCGCCGTTGAGCTGCTCTTCATTGACCAGGCTGAAGGGATCCCGGATAAATATGGCCCCGCCCGATGCCAGTGAAAAGAGATTGGCACCCGGATAGGGCGTCGCCTGTGGCCGCACCGCTCCCTGACCATCAAATGTCATCCCGTTTAGGACCACAAATCCCCCGCCGTTATGGGGGTCGCCCGCCATAAAGGACTCGGCCAGATAGTCCAGACAGGTCCCGTTGATGACCACCCGAGGCCGTCCCACGCCATTGATGAGGGGCCGACCGGCCGCATTTCCCATGACATAGACCTCGCCCCCCTTGGCCCCATACATGAAGGTCTGGCCCGTATCTCCGTAAATGACCATCTTTCCCGATTTCATGATCTGGCCCAACTGGTCCTGGGCGTCTCCATGGACATGGATGGTGAGCCCGTCGATCCCGGAACCCAAATAATCGCCCGAACTCCCGTAGATATCGATCCGCACCCCGCCCGTGTCCGGCCCGAGACCGCATCCGTGGAACCGCTGTCCCTTGAGCCCGAACACGATAAACCGTCGCCATCCCCTGAAAAAGGCCTCGGCCAGGAGCCGGCTGTCGCAGTGGTCGCCTTCAGGGGGAAAGAGGGATGCATCGATGACCAGGACCTTTTCGTCATAGGAAGGTCCCCTGAAAAACTGACGGGTTTCCCAGTCGATGAGGCGATAGGCGGAGGTCCGGTCCTCCCTCGACAGTGAAGGGAAATGACGGAATATCGCCTCCAGGGTCTGCTGGATCATCTGCAGGATGGACCGGCGCTTCTTGTCATAGGTCGGATACCGCAGGTCCAGAAGCCGGGTCAGGGCCTCCAGGGCCACCTCGAAATGGGCGTCTCCTTTAAGCGCCCACCCCTTGATCTCTTTGAGACACTCCATCAGGTCCGCAAAATCCCAGCCCGGGATACCATCCCTTACATATTCGTAGAGGAGGTCCGCCCTCTGGAGTTCGAAAAATCGCGAGATATCAAAGCGGTCCTTCCCCTCCTCGCCTGCCAGAAGGTAATAGACCTGGCCCGGCAGATAGGCGGACTGGCCCTCCGGGAGCGTGATCGGTCTGTCGAACTTGTCCACGCAGGTGAGCCTTCGCTCCAGGGGATCGCCCCCCTGAACATCCAGGTTGAAGATGAACGCCCCCCCATCCGTATAGCTCCCGCCCCGTGCGTTCCAGCATTGGTCGGCCACCGTCCCCACACGGGGATCTTCCGCTGCCAGGCTCTTGAGGGTGGCGTCGATGGCCTGTTTTTCCGAGCAGATCAGACCCACCTGCACCTGGCCGTCGTGAAGGGCAAAGACCTGGGGCCTCAACATCCCCGTATCGGTGATCCCGATCAACTGGAGCCGGTTCTGTTCCGTGTCGTTGCGGGCGATGATGAAGAACCAGGGGCCGTCCGGGGAACCGTGCACGTGGGCGGCCTGAATCGCCCGGTAGATACGCTGCCGCTCGGGCGATAACTGGTCGAAATCCCGTTCCATGGTGGGGGCCAGGGCCTCGATCACATATTCCAGCGGATATCGGTAGGTCCGGCTGTAGAGATCAAAGAGCAATGCAGAGACCTCGGTATCCGTAAGAAAGAGGGGGTAGATATTCTTCTGCCTCAGGTACTCGGCCACCGAATGGTAGTTGGCAAAATCACCGTTGTGAACCAGGGCCTCGTTGAGCCCGATAAAGGGATGGGCCCCGGCCGGGTGCCAGACCCGCCCCTTGGTGGGATACCGCTGATGGGCGATCCAGATATGGGCCTTGAAATTGTCCAGCTTATAGTACTGCACCACCTGCTCGGCATAGCCCACGATTTTCAAGATAAAGAAATTCCTGCCGTGGGAGAGGACAAAGGCCTGCTGCTCGCCGTAGGCGTCATAGTAGGTCTTGTTGATCTTGAAGCTGTTCTGATAAACAAATTCGTCCTCGGCCCTTCGTTGGTCGATCCTTTCCAGGCCGTTTTCCGATATAAATCGTTTCAGGATATCGGGCCGGACCCGGACAAAGTAACGGAAGACCTCGGGCGGCCTGACATCCAGGCCCCGGATGTCCCGGTAATCATCCACATGGGGGATGCGCTCCGAGAAATCCACATGGAAGAAAGGGTCGATAAACCGCTCTTCCAGGTCGTCGGTCACGCCCTCCTCCAAGGCGGCGATCTGGAGGATATAGTCCTCATCCAGGACCTCTCGGGTGACCCCCAGCATTCGAGGGTCAAACCCCATGGCCGCAATCCCGCCCCCGCGGCCGTTTCCCCGGTTGTGCATCTGCCGCGACGGCTCGAAAATATGTTTTCCCCGAACCGGGATGCTGCATGCAAACCCGGTGACCCCGCACCCCCCCTCGGCCTCGGTCTCGAAGCAGGGACTCGAGGGGAGGTCGGCCACCAGGGGCTGCCTCGATTGGATGATCTGGGTTATGAATCGGTCTTTGTTCATTCCTTTATCCTGATCACACGGAGCCACAAAGAACACAGAGAAAAGGGCATGTTCCCGTTTATTTTCAAAAAAAATCTTTGTGTGCTCTGTGTCCTTGCGTGAGTCCCGCCTGGGCGGGATTGGTTGCGGGTGTCCGCTTTAGTCACTTCTCTTCATATAGTCCAGATGCACCAGACAATCGGTGCGGCCCACCAGCTCGGTCAGGCTGCCCATGCCCAGTTTTTTGAGTATGCGTATCAGTTCTTCGCGCCATGCCAGAAACATATTGATGATCCGCTGCTTCCCCCACTCCACATCCACGAGATTCAGCAGCTCCGGGTCGGTGGTGGCGATCCCCCGGGCGCAACCCCGGCCGCTCTCGCAGTTATGGCATCGGATGCATTCCAGGGCCACCAGGTCTGCGGTCCCGGTGCAGATCCCGTCGGCCCCCAGGGCGATGATCTTGGCCATGTCGTGGGGGGTCCGTATCCCGCCGCTGGCAATGACCGTGATCTTGTCCCTCACCCCCTCTTCCTGGAGGAAGCGGTGGACCTTGGGAACGGCATATTCCAGCGGCATGGCGATATTCTTCTTGGCAATGTCCGGGGCCGCGCCCGTGCCCCCGTAGCTCCCGTCCAGATGGATGATATGGGCCCCGGCATAATAGCTCCCCACCGCCACCATATCCACGTCCGTGGGGGTGGAGACCTTGACCGAGACCAGGGCCTTGGGATTGACGGCCTTGATCCAGTCCACGTGTTTTTTGTGGTCTTCCACCGAGTAGACGCTGTGAAACGGAAACGGAGAAAAGAGGGGATACCCGGCCACGGCCTCCCGCATGCGGGCCACACCCGGGGTCACCTTGTCGCCCAGGAGATGGCCGCCCAGGCCCGGTTTTGCCCCCTGGGCATACTTGAACTCCACGATCCGAACCCGCTGGATAGTCTCCTCCCGCACGCCGAAAAGCCCGGTGGCCACCTGGGTGATGACGTGACGGTCATAGGGTTTCAGCTCATCGGGATAGCCTCCTTCCCCGGTGCAGCAAAAGGTCCCCAGGGCCGCGGCCGCCTTGATCCGGCTGAGCATGGTGTGAATGCTGACCGAACCGTAGGACATGCCGCCCCCGTAAAAGGGGACTTGGATCCGGATCCTGTGGGCCGTGTCGTTTCTCCGGTTGAGGACGACCCCCAGGTCCGGATCCCTCTCGTCTTGTGCGGGATTGGCCGTCTTTTTCGGAAACACGATGCGAAGCTTGTCAAATCCGCCCCCTGAACCCCCGATGCGGTACTCAAGTCCTTTTGGGGGGACCTTACCCAGTTCGGCCATGTGCCAGGTGCTGACCAAAAGATCCGGGGGCCAGCGAAGATCCCCCATCACGTCAAAATCGGGATTTTTCCTGATGGACAGGGCCTGGACCGGGCACGCCTCGGTGCAGGGCTCGCTACACTCCGGTCCTACGCACCGGTCGTGTCTCGCGATGAGGACATTGCCCCGCTTGATCACATGCACGCCGTATGGACACAGCTCCACGCACTTGCCGCAGGCGATGCAGTCGGTCGTGCGGTGAAGCCGGTATTTTCCGATGGGATTCCTGAACCGGGAGGGGGTGGGGACCACCTCCGGAAACTGAAATGGCTCTGAACTATTCAATGTCGCATCCCTCCTCGACGTCACCCATGGCGCTGAAGGTATCCCTCTCCAGTTCCTCGAAAAACATGGCCCTTCCCGCCTCGCCGCGCAACCGGCGTGCATCCCGAATCCCCATGGCCCCCATCATCTCCAAAAGCTGATTGTGCCAGGCACCTATGAGATTCACCACCCGGGAGGCGACCCAGTCTGCCGTGGCGTCTTTAATATCCATGGGACAGGAGAGACCCTTGGTACATCTTCGGCACATGCGGCATTCCAAGGCGACCAGGATCGGAAAATCGACCAACACCCCGTCCGCCCCGCAGATGATGGATTTGGCCACATGCTCTGCCATGGAAATCCCGCCGCTCGCCAAGAGGGTAACACCGTCCCGGACATTTTCCTCCACCAGTCGCAGGTGGACCGACCGGATCCCCTCCTTCAGATAGGCCTGATCATCGTCCTGAAAGCGGCCGTCCTGGGTCCCCTCGATGTGAATGATGGAGATGCCGGCCCGGACCATGGCAAGCGTCGTGTCGGCCGCTTCATGGGTCATGGGCGTCCTTGCCGAGAGGAGGGGAGGGCTATCCAAATCATTCAGCCGGTCCGCCGTCTTTTCCCAGCCGTCGCCCCAGGGGATTTCCACTATTCTTGCCCCGGACGGCATCGACCCTTTGGGACCGGCCCCGTCCGGGATCGCGGGAAGAAGTGCGGGATAGAAATCCGTCAGGGAGTCATTCATCATCTCAAAAGGAAGGGAGAAGAGGGTCCCCAGCTGTTTCGCGGCCATGGCCCACCCTGCCACGGTTTCAGGGCCGACAGCCCCGAAGGAGGGTATCCGCAGGATAATGGGGAGGGGGATATCCACCACCCGGGGGACTTCCCCGTGCAGGTCGCCATGATCATTGAAAGAGAGATGCCCGGGGGTCTTTCCCAGATCGATGGCGGTGCTGATGTATTCGCGGCCATGGATCCCGTCCCGGGTCGGCCGGACGATCTCGGACATGTCGGTCCACATGGCATCGAATCCCGGTCCGCTGAACGGTCCCGGATATCCGGCCCCGGACACCGGGATCTTTCCGGTCTGGGCCTGGGACCAGAGACTGGCGATGATGTCCGGGGTCCACCATTCATCGCCCATGGCCTGGTACTCGGGATTCAGGGACTTGTGGATCAATTCCCTGGGACAATTCTGTACGCACCGGAGACAGCTCATGCACTGGTTGTCGATGGAATCGATCATCTGCACCGGGTCGATCCCACGGCGGTCATACACGCCGTATACGCACTGCTTCTTGACACAGACCGCGCACTTGAGACACCCCTCTTCCCAGGCGATGATCCCGGATCGGGTGATCGGTTTGAAACGGTGGGGGACCGTTGACGTATGGATGGCGTATTTTGCCGGCATATCCAGGTCTTCTACCCCTGATCGATCCCGGGCCTCGGGAGGAGGCCCGCCCTCTCTGCGATCTCTCCCACGGCCGCCTCCCATTCAATGGCCATGATGTGGACGCCCCTGACACCCGGCAGCTCTTTGAGCCTCGATACGGTCTCCACGCAGATCCGGAGCCCCTCTTCGCGTTGATTTTCCTTGGGGACCCCGTCCATTCGTTTGATGATCTCATCCGGGATATCCATGCCTGAGACCCTCTCCTTCATGTACCGGGCCATGCCCGCGGATTTGAGAGGCGTTACCCCGCCCAGGATATGGGTCTTTTCCGTCAGGCCCCGGTCAGCGGCCATGGAGAGCCAGGTTTCAAAGCGATCCAGATTGTAGATGCACTGGGTCTGGATGAAATCGGCCCCGGCCCTGATCTTCTTGGCGAGCCGCGTCACCCGAAACTCCAGCGGGTCGGCAAAGGGGTTGGCCGCTGCACCGATAAAAAGATCGGGGGCCGTATCCAAAGGTTCTCCTCCCAGGATCACGCCCTCATCCCGCATCCCCTTGACCACCTGAAGAAACTGAATCGAATCCAGGTCGAACACCCCGACGCACCCGGACTGGTTCCCGAAACGCTGGTGATCGCCCGAGAGGCAGAGGACATTAGGGATGCCGATGGCGGACGCCCCGAGGATGTCGGACTGAAGGGCAATCCGGTTGCGGTCGCGCACCACCATCTGGAGGACCGGTTCCAGCCCGGCGCCTTTCAGTATGGCGCACGCCGCAAGGCTCGACATGCGAACGATGGCGGTCTGGTTGTCGGTCACATTGACCGCGTCCACCTTGTCCCGCAGGAGTTCCGCCTTTTTCAGAACAGCCGCGGCATCCGCGCCCTTTGGCGGGCCGCATTCCGCGGTTACTGCAAACCCGCCCTGCTCCAGGACCTTTTTGAGTCGGCTTTCCATGCTCACCTCTGCTGATCCTCCCGGATAATTTTTCTGGGGCCGCTTCCCTGTTTTCTGGCCCAATCCTTGGGCGGATAAATCTCCTCCAGCCTGTGGAGTGCCCCGAATCGCGTCAGCCGGTCGATAATCATCTGCCAGGCGCAGGGGATGTCAGGATTCACCTCGCACCGGCCGTCGACCGATCCGCCGCAAGGCCCGTTCAGGATTTGTTTGGAACAGCGGGCCAGTGGACAGATGCCCCCGAAATAATAGAGCATGCAGTCGCCGCAGCCCAGGCAGTTCTCCACCCAGTATCCCTGGTCTCTGGTCTCGCCCAGGAATTCGGTGTTGAGGGCCGGGATCACGGGGATCTCCTGATACATCTCGGAGACTGCCTGTACCCCGGCCCCGCACCCCAGGGAGAGGATGGCGTCATACTCTCCCACGATATCATCCAGAGGGATGATGAACTCCTTGACGCACTGGCGGTCCACTGTCTTTTCCTGGATCAGGATATCTTCCTCATGGATTCGGGCGGCCATTCGAAGGGCCGATGCCAGCATGGCGGTCTCCTTTTCCCCGCCGGCCGCGCACTCGGCCACGCATGACCCGCAGCCCAGGGCCAGGATCCGTTTGTAGGGGACCAGCATCCCCCTGATCTCGTCCATCGGCTTCTGTTCTGCTGTTATCATAACCAGTCTCTCCTTTTCTCGCATGCGAACGTCCCGTTCGCAGGGCGCTTCAAAGCAGGCGAAGGCCCCATCTGAGAGATTTTGTCAAATATTTCCGCTGCATGCTGAGCAAGCGTTCTTGGGGCCTCTTTCGATCCCATGACAATCCCGGCCCGCTCCGGCGCCAGCCCGATGGCCGCAAGTATCTCCCGGGTCCGCTCCACGCGCATTTTCGCACGACGGTTTCCCTCAAAATACCGGCATGCCCCTTCAGGGCAGGTAATGAGGTAGGCGGCATCCGCCACCTCCTCCAGCGCCCGCAACAGATGCATCGGTTCGAGTCTCCCGCTGCACGGCAGGGGAAAGAGGCGGATCTGTTCGCCATGGGCCGTCTCGATCGCCTGCCGGTCGGTCTCGCTGCTCTCCGGGATATTCCGGCAGTAAAAGAGCGCCAGAATGCGCTTGCTTGAATCTGTCATTTTCCGGGACCGGTCCTTTCTGTCAGGGGCCTTGCCCCGTAAGGTACAATGAAATACCTCTGTGTTCTCTGTGTCTCTGTGTGATCATTTTCTGGTCTACGGCCGTCCGGTCGTCTTAGAACATGAAAATCTGGTGGCTGTCGGGGTTCTTCCCAAAACAGGTGATATCATCCACCTTGCCCACCTCGGGACCGCGACAGATGGCGTACAATGTTCTCTCCACCCCGATGCCGCCTCCGTAGGTCTCCGGAAACGCGGGCTTGCCCTGACGGTTCTTCTTGGCCGCGATCATCAGGAAGGGCCCATAGCCCCCCAGTTCATCAATATTCTTTATGTTCCCATTAAACAGGACCGGCCTTGCCGGGATGATGCCGTTGTCCAGGAGCCTCTCCACAATCGGTTCATAGAGCCATTCCCGCACTGCCCCTGAAAGGACCTCAAGGGCCGGGGTCTGCTTCCCGGTGTCCCGAATAATGCTCTTGGCGCAGATATCATAGTTGTAGATCATGGCTGACGTAATTTCAGACATGCTGACCTTCCCTTCGGGACGGAGGTACGGGTAAACCAGATCATAATTTTCCCTCAACAGACCGGTGATCCAGAAGAAGGTCGACTGAATTTCTTTCCCGATACTCTGTTCGTAACCCCTTCCATATTTTTTCTTGCTCTCATCGCACCTGAACCGGGGAAAGGGCTGCCGGGGCACCTCTATAGCCACCCCGAGCCTTCTGAGGTCCTCGTCGTTTTTCTCCACCAGTTGGGTCATGGCATGGACGATCATCCGTTCAAAGAGGTCCATCCCTTTTTCCATATCCTCGGCCAGAATCTTGCTCACCCTTTCCGGTTCCTTCAGGTACATTTCCAGATCGATCCCCCGGTTCCTCCGCACCTCTATGTCCATCTGGCTGAAATCGATCAGGTACTTGCCCCTCTGGGTACGGTCGGGGCTCTCGATCTCCAGCCGGATGTTGGGGGAATCCACAAAGACCCCCTTGATTCTGGGATGATGACACGACAGGAACTTGGAATAGATCATGCTGTGGGTCATCACATATCGCTGGCCCTTGTAATTGATATTGGGCGTATGCTCCACATCGTGCGCCAGGGGGTCGGTTACGGGGCTCAACTGCACCCGTTCCAGGTTGAACAGCCCCTCATCCGCCAGGAACCGGTGCATGGCCGTCACGAACGTGGTTCGCAGGGCCATGGCCGAATAGAGGGTGTCGCTCTCCCATTTCTTGTAGTAGTACGTGTCCAGATATTCCTCAAAGCTGGACCCCGCTTCCTGCAGCGCGGCCTGGAACCCGAAAAGGCTCTGGCCGATAACAGACATGGAATCATCCTTCATGGCTATCTACCTCATTGTCAATTGACGATTGACTTTTTCTCAGGTTTAAAATTAAGCGCATGGCCTGACGGACGGAGGCAGAGATGCATTCCCCTCTGCCCCGGGCAATCCCCGCAACCCAACCGGCGGTCAGTGCAGGGAATGGCACTCATCTCCCAGCGCCTCCCTCCCACGCCTCACACCTTGCGCCTAATGCCTTGCGTCTTGCGCCTACAGCTTCGGCAAATACGTATCGATCTCGAACCGGCTCACATGGGTCCGGTAATGGTCCCATTCGATTTTTTTGTTTTCAATGAATTTGTGGAACACATGGTCGCCCAGGATCCGCTTTACCAGTTCGCTCTTTTCCGTGGCCAGGATCCCGGCGTAGAGGTTTCCCGGCAGATCGGTAATCCCGTGGGCCTTTCGCTCGGCCGGATTCATCTCGAAGATATCTTCTTCCACCGGGGCCGGCAACTCATATTTCTTTTCAATCCCTTCCAGGCCGGCGCCCAACATCACCGCAAAGGCAAGATAAGGGTTGCAGGCCGGATCAGGGGACCTGAATTCGATGCGGGTGGCGTTTTCCTTGCCCGGCTTATACATGGGCACCCGGATCATGGCCGAGCGGTTTCTCCTGGCCCACGACACGTATACCGGGGCCTCATATCCCGGTACCAGTCGCTTGTAGGAATTGACCCACTGATTGCAGACCGCAGTAATCTCCGGGGCGTGACGCATCACTCCCGCGATATAGTGCTTCGCCATCTCGGAGAGATTATATTTATCATTTGAATCATAAAAGGCATTCCTGCTCCCCTTAAAGAGAGATTGATGGACATGCATCCCGCTCCCGTTTTCTCCGAAGATCGGCTTGGGCATGAAGGTCGCATATACGCCGTGCTGGCGTGCAATCTCTTTGACGACGATCCGATAGGTCATGGTGTTGTCGGCCATCTTGAGGGCATCCTGGTACCGAAGATCGATTTCGTGCTGGCTCGGGGCTACCTCATGGTGGCTGTATTCCACCTGAATACCCATGGACTGGAGCGCAAAGATCGTATCCCTTCGCAAGTTGCTCCCCATATCCAGGGGCCTCGAATCGAAATATCCTCCCGCATCCAGGACCTCTGTGCAGGTGTCGTCCTTGAAGTAAAAATATTCCAGCTCAGGTCCGACATAGAAGGTGAAGCCCTTGTCTTCCACTTTCTTCAGGAGTCGTTTCAAGACATATCGAGGGTCTCCCTCATAGGGGGTGCCGTCGGGGTTAAGGATATCGCAAAACATCCTGGCCACGGGCCGCTCATTGCTCCGCCACGGCACCAGTTGAAACGTGGTTGGATCGGGTTTGGCAATCATGTCGCTCTCCTCGATCCTGGCAAATCCCTGAATGGAAGATCCGTCAAAACCCATGCCCTCGGTGAGGCCTTCATCCAGTTCGGACGGTGTAACGGCAAAGCTTTTGAGAACCCCCAGTACATCGGTGAACCAGAACTGGATAAAGCTGATGTCCTTTTCCTCAACAATCCGTTTCACATCTTCTATGCTCTGACAATCCATGGCGTTTCCTCCTTCTCCCCCGGTCCTGCAGGCCGGGACCTCGATCCTGTTTATTGGCTTTTAAGATTCTCCCAAGGCTTTCGCTCTTCCACAGGCTATTTCTGCAAACCCGGTGCCAATGAGGAAGATTATGTGCCAAGTAACTGGTTTCGCATGGGGTTATCATTGTTGCCCCGGAAAATATGTCGGGAGCATGAAATACATTTTTGTAGATTGTCAGGGTATGATAGAACAGAAATGTCGTTTTGTGTGATGCCCCATTGTTCAAAAAGAGAACCGTTAGGTTCCTTCTTATCCGTATCACACGCCGGAGTCTTTCACTTCCACCATAAATTCAAAATTCATAAGTCTCAATTTCTAAAGCGGATATCCGCAACCAATCCCGCCCAGGGCGGGACTCACACAGAGACACAGAGCACACAAAGGTTTTTTTTGTAAATAAACGGGAACATGCCCTTTTCTCTGTGTTCTTTGTGGCTCCGTGTGAGTCTATAAAATAAGGCGTACTGAGATACAAACAGATTTTCTTGTTGTTTGTTACAGGGTTATTGGAAATAAGGTACTAGGCTTTAAGGGCCTATTCCACGGTCACGCTCTTTGCCAGATTTCTCGGTTTGTCGATGTCGCGATTGAGGAACTTGGCGCAATAATAGGCCAGGAGCTGGCAGGGGACAACCGTCAGGATGGGGTTCAGAAAATCGAGGGTCGAGGGGATCTCGATCACGTCGTCCGCGATATCTCTCACCTTGTCATCCCCCTCTGTGGCGATGGCGATCACCGGACCCTTGCGGCTCTTGATCTCATGGATATTGCTGAGCATCTTTTCGTGCATCTCGTCCTGGGGGATGATGGCGACCGTAGGCATCTCGGGGTTGATCAAGGCAATGGGGCCGTGCTTCATCTCCCCCGCTGCATACCCTTCTGCATGGATATAGGAGACCTCTTTGAGCTTCAAGGCACCTTCCAGCGCAATGGGATAGTTATATTTCCTCCCCAAAAAGAGCCAATTGGTGCAGTGGCAGTACTTCTCTGAAATGGCCTCGATATGGTTGGCCTGGGCCAGCACCTTCTGTATCAAACCGGGAAGGGCCTCCAGGGCCCGGATGGCCTGGACCCCTTCGGTCAGAGAAAGATTCTGATGACGGCCCAACAGAAGGGCCAGGAGGGTCAGAATGGTCAATTGCGAGGTGAAATTCTTGGTGGAGGCCACGCCGATTTCAGGCCCGGCGTGATTGTAGATGCCGGCCTCTGTTTCCCTGGAAATGGAACTCCCCACCACATTGATCACCCCGAGGAGACGGGCCCCCTTCCGCTTGGCCTCCTTGATGGCTGCAAGCGTGTCGGCGGTCTCTCCTGACTGGCTGATGGCTACAATGAAGGTGTTGGGCGGGAAGTTGAGCTTCCGGTAGCGAAACTCCGAGCCAAGACCCACCTCCGTATCGATCTCGGTCAGACGCTCAAAGATATATTTTCCCACACTGGCGGCATAATAGGAGGTCCCGCAGGCCACCAGGACCATGTGCCGCGATTCCTTGAGGCTCTCCCAGACCGGCATGATCCCCCCCAGCTTCGGGACCCCCTCTCCCGGCTCCAGCCTCCCCCGGATGGCATTCTCCAGGGCCGCCGGCTGTTCATAGATCTCCTTGAGCATGAAATGGGGGAAGCCGTTCAGCTCCGCGTCCTCTGCCCGCCACTCCACGGTCTCGGTGTGCCGCTGGACCGGTTTGGCCTGGGCCGTGGAGATGGAAAATCCATCGGCCGTCACGGTGGCCAGTTCATTTTCCTCTAAGTGGACCACCTTGTTGGTGTAGCGCACCATGGCCGCCACATCCGAGGCCACGAAATGCCCGTCGTCGCTGACGCCGATGATCAGCGGGCTCCCCCGCCGGGCCACCACGATCTGCCCCGGGGTCTGCCGGTGAATCACGCCGATCCCGAAGGTCCCCTCCACCTGGGCCATGGTTTTTCGGACCGCATCCCCGAGATCGCCGTCGAAATGGCGCGCGATCAGGTGGGCCAGGACCTCGGTATCGGTCTCAGACCTGAATACAGTCCCTTCCCCTTCCAGTTTCTTTTTGAGAACATGATAGTTTTCAATGATCCCATTATGAATGACAAATATGTTATCATCCCGATCCCGCTGGGGGTGTGCATTCTCCTCCGAAGGCCTCCCGTGGGTGGCCCATCGGGTATGGGCTATCCCGGCCGTACCTTTCATCTCCAGGCCGTTCACCTTGTGGGCCAACTCCACGATCTTTCCCACCGCCCGCTCCCAGTGGATGGTCTCACCCTCCTGAACAGCCAGACCCGCAGAATCATACCCCCGATATTCGAGCCGCTTCAATCCTTCCAGCAATATCGGTTTTGCCGGTTTTTGCCCCACGTAACACACGATCCCACACATGCCAGATTCTCCTTAATTCGGGTTGTTGGTAAAAGATACGACTATAATCCATTTGCAGATGGATATACAACTCAAAACCCGATATTTTTCGTGGATCTCAGAGGTTAATGCGCCGTTCGGTGTCGGCATCAAAAAAGTGCAGCCGCTTGGAATCAAAGGTCAACGTCATGGTCGCGCCAGGCTCCGGCAGCGGCCTCGGCAGGGTGCGCAGGACGATTTCTTTCCCTGCATGAGACAGATTGAGGAAAATCTCATTGCCGACCGGCTCGACCACCTCCAATACAGCCGTTATGCGCGGCCTTGCAACCGGGGTATCTCCATCCGCCGGCTGCAGATCCTCGGGCCTCAGACCTATGGCTACTGCACGATCGCGGTACGACCCCACCGCCTGAGGCGCAATTCCCAGGGGCATGATCTCACCGTCGCCGAGGTCCAGATGCGGCTCCTCCGCAACTTTCAAATAGCCTCGAAAGATGTTCATGGCCGGGCTGCCGAGAAAGCCGGCCACAAAAAGGTTTTCCGGACGTTGGTACAGGACCATGGGGGTGTCGATCTGCTGGATCTCCCCTCCCTTTAGCACGACGATGCGCTGACCCAGGGTCATGGCTTCGATCTGATCGTGGGTGACGTAGATCATGGTGGCGCCCAGTTTCCGATGGAGCCGGGCGATCTCCACACGCATGGAAAGCCGCAGCTTGGCATCGAGATTGGAAAGCGGTTCGTCAAGAAGGAAAACGCTGGGTTCGCGCACGAGGGCACGGCCCAATGCCACGCGCTGGCGCTGGCCCCCGGAAAGTCGCGCGGGCCGGCTCTCCAGGACCTCTTCAAGCCCCAGCATGGCCGCTACTCCGGCCACCCGCCTTTGTATTTCCACCCGCGACAGCCTACGAAGCTTCAGACCAAAGGCCAGGTTTTCAGCCACACTCATGTGGGGGTATAACGCATAACTCTGAAATACCATGGCAATGTCCCTGTCTTTGGGCGCCACGTGGTTGACCAGGCGGTCTCCGATGAATACCTTTCCCCGGGAGACCGTCTCCAGACCCGCAATTATACGCAGCAGCGTGCTCTTGCCGCAGCCGGACGGGCCCACCAAGGCCAGGAACTCGCCATCGGCCACTTCAAAAGTCGCGCCGGCCACGGCCACATGCCCATTATCATAAACTTTTCGAATCTCTTCCAGACGAACACCCGCCATCAATTCCTCCGATTTACAATCAAAATAATTTACGCATGATAACACATATTGCAAACCCTGAAACCATTTGCTAACCTGTATCCTGGCAGTGCCTGAACGAAAACCCCGTTCAGGCACTATTGAATATTCAAGAATTGAGAAGTGAAAATTGATGGAACAAATTTTACATTAACAGAAACTTCTTCTCATAGTTCACTGTTTCTTGATTTTTCGGGTTTCCGTTCGGGTACCAACTATTCAACACCCCAAAAGGGTTTTTTCAATGAACAAGACCATACAGTCCCCTGACGATTTCCTATGGGGCTGTGCCTTGGAAAAAGACCCGCACGCGCTAACCGATACGGCGCCAACTTTTCCGCATGGTGTCCCGCAAGGCGGGATTGCAACCAAAGATTCTAAGGTCTAAAGCTCTGGACAACCGCGGCGGCGGGCCAAATCCCGAGATCGCGAGAAGATCATGATCGCACAGCCCTTTTCTATTAGAAAATCCACTCTGAGTTGCTTCCTGTGATCTTGAACCTCTTCTCATATTTCACTGTTTCTTGATTTTCCGGGTTTCCGTTCGGGTACCAGGTATAAAATTCATTGGCAGGCAGATGTACTAACCAAAGCCTGGTATTTCCATCTGCAACTCTGAAACGAAAGGGGTCAGACCATGCCTACAGGGGCCTGCGGAATCAACTGCGATGTGTGCAAACTGCGTCTTTTGGGGCTCTGCTCCACCTGCGGCCCGGGGAAGAGTCCGGAAGCGCAGAAAAAGCTTGCGGCCCAGAAGGCCGTCTTCGGGGGGACCTGCACCATCCTGGCCTGTGCAGTCATGAACCGGATCGACTACTGTTTGAGGGACTGCCATGCCTTTCCCTGCGAGAACTTCAGCGCCGGGCCTTATCCGTTCAGCGAGGCATTTTTATCCATGCAGGACCGCCGGTTGGACAGCGCGGCGCCCCCCCTGGATCATAACGACAGACCGATCCGGGTGCCCGCGGAGTATTGGGAGACGCTGAGGGCCAGGGATACGAATAATCTCCTCAATCTGACCCTGTTTCGGGCTCACCCCTCCGGGGGGCTGGTTTTTCATTTTCTAAATGAAGATATTCTGGTGGACATGGAGAATGCGTGTCTGAAAAGGGAGACCGCGGATGGGTGGAGATCGATGCAGGATCCCCTCCTCGAACTCATTACCCTCCTCTACCTCAATCAGGTGGCCTCTCTTTATCCCCTGGGGAGGGACATGGTGAGTGCCAAGGACCTCAAACAGGCCCACTACTTCAAAGGCCGGCATGAATTGAGGCTTGGTCCCTTGCTGGAAAGATATGGCGAGGATTTGCCCGGGTTTGCATCGGCGGCCGCCTATTGCGAAGGCCGGCCCCTTGACATGGCCGATGCGGCCTACCGCTTCCTCCCCTTTCCGAGGGTCCCTCTTTATTACCTCCTCTGGAAAGGGGATGCGGAATTTGAGCCCAAAATCTCGGTCTTGTTTGACCGCTCTATTGAAGAGTGCTTCTCAGCTTCCGGCATCTGGGGACTGGTCAATCTGGTCTCCTTCGCCCTCCTCAAGGGACCGCGAAGGAAGTTTGACCAGTGAGTGAAGTTTGGCGCCCTGACGTTTCGTGCGGCAGGTATATCCACATTTCTTAGAGCCAGGCCACACAAGATTTTGTGCCTGTCGGAAAGGGCCCCGGAATTATAGACATGAGACTATGTAAGGCATATCTCACGTTTTCCTACCCCGATTTTTTTGAGATTTCCAGATCTGTCAGTGTTTCAGACAGCTGTACAAGGAATCATATCGCCAACTTCGCTAAAGTCACCGGGATCGCAGATTTTTGAAGTTGATTATATTTTGGGATTTCCGGCTGAATATCTATCAGACGCGAAATGGAAAACAGACCAATTACGAGTTCCTGCAAAGGCGATTTTTCTTGACTTATGTGGACTTTTGTCTTTTGATTATTCTGCAATAATTCTCACCAACCATTCGACCTCTATCAGTGAGGTTAACGGTGATACATCTCCTCAAGATCCCCACACCTGAACCCTGACAGGATGAGATTATCCTGTCGGGGGACACACAGATACTGCCAAACAAAGCCAAACTAATCGTGAGATGAGGACGAAAAGCCACAGGTTTTGATACCTGCTGTTACAGATCCTCATTTGGGGCATTCTCTCTCCTCAGGATTAGTATGGGTCCGAATTGCGATCCAAGCGGACATCAAGCAACTCATTGAGGTCCGAACAGTGTCATCTTTGAACAGGGTTTTGAAATTGTCCAGACCATAAGGAGAAAAATGATGAAAATGAAAGCCTACCTATTTGATCTATCGGTCGCAGTACTTGCGCTTGGTAGCATAGTCATTGCTTCGCCCGTCCTAGGTGGGTCAACCAGCGTTACTACGGACGGAATAAAGTTTCCCGATGGACCATTCAATCTACGGCATGGATTACTTCGGGGAGTAACATTTACTATAATAATGGCAATGTCGGCATCGGGACTGGAAGTCCTTCATCACCCCTTCATATTCATACCAGGGTTACCTGGCCAGTCCTCCCAATAATATCAGAGAACAGTGTTGATGGAACTACCAGTGCTGGCATGATTATGAGAAAATCGAGAGGAACCCCTGCCTCAAAGGCAATAGTGAACTTTGGTGATTGCTTAGGTTCGGTCAACTTCGCTGGGTATGATGGCGAAAACTACAGAATCGCAGCTACGATTGGTGCTTGGGTTGCTGGCACGCCAAGTTCCGGAAGTGTACCTGGAATGATTGCTTTTTTTACCAGTGATGGCACATACGACAGCAATGGTCTTGGCGCGGAAAGAATGAGGATTAATAGCTTCGGCAATGTCGGCATCGGAATGTCGGGTCCGGCTGCGAGAATTCATATTAGAGGGTCGGGAAAAAATGATGCGAAAGTATTGATTGACGCAATGGAAGGTGATTTTCCAAGTGTTAATTTCTTTAACAACAATTCACAGATAGGCGTTGTAGGATGGTATAGGGCTGACGATGCGATGAAGTTTTTGTACGACACAACACTATCCAGCGCAAATGGGATAACGTTGAAACCAAACGGCAACATCGGTATCGGAATAACGAGTCCTTCCTACAAGCTTCATGTTAACGGCAATGCCGCGGGTACAAGCTGGACCAATATCTGTTCAAGGGAATACAAGGAAGACATTCGGAAGGTTGATACGGCTGCCTATCCGATGATGCTGGCCAAACTGGTGGATATGGAACTTGCGACCTATAAATACAAGAAAGAGTATGGCGGCGATGGAGACACTAAATTGGGATTTATAGCCGAGGACATGCCTGAGGAGGTTCTTTCAAAAGACGGCAAAGGGGTTGATCTCTACGAGTTGCTTGCTCTGACAATCGGCGCTGTTAAGGCCCATCAAAAGGAAACGGATGAGCTCAAGGCTGAAAATGATGCGCTGAGGCAGGAGATCCGGCAGATTAAGGCGGCGCTGGGAATGTAGAGGGGTAGCGGGTTATCCTGAATCGGATCAAATTCATATGGGAAGGGACGGGGGTTCGAGTCCGATTATTCTGATGTAGTAGGCAAGAATCCGGGACTACTGAGCCTTGACATGCCACTCAGGTATATGGGATTATTACCAATTCCAGGTATTAGCCACGTAGGTGCCACATCCTCGAAGCTTGAGGGGTCGTGAAACACCACCAGATGTTGGTGCGCCACGAAGGTGCAAATTACCAGCGGGTGAAAGTCCCGTCCGGGAAATTGTCGGTACATCCCGGTAGCTACCCAGGCAGTGATGGAGGGAGACCTCGTTGCTGAAGCCCTGGGGACAAATGTAAACTTTTAGGTTGCAGCAACCTGACAGGCCGTAACGCGAGTGAACCTTGAGCAGGCCTCGAAAGTACAGTCGTGGAAGCCGACCCGCCCAATATTCGGGGAAGGCCGCTGTGGGATAGGGAAGTAACCGTCAAATGCACCTGTTCCGATCCACCGGGGTAATGAGGGCAGGATGTCAGGAAGGTAATTTGGGCAACGTGGGAGGCCCGTCCCGGGCGCGGGGTAGCGACCCGTAACGAAGCTTTAGGTTTCGGCCTGAGCGGGAGTCGGAGAGGGACATAGTACCGGTGAAGCCCCGGAAACGGGATGGAGGGAAGGTCCCTTACTTCTGGTGTGCTTTTGAAGGAGATGAGAAAGGGTGATTGGTGATGAGCCTGAAAACACCTGAAAAGATTCGAACTTTCCAGAGAAAGCTTTATCTCAAGGCGAAGGAGGAGCCGGATTTTCGGTTTTACCTGCTCTATGACAAGATCTATCGGGAGGACATCCTCTGGCACGCTTACCGCTTGGCTAAAGCCAATGGGGGAGGAGCTGGTGTTGATGGCATCACCTTCGAAATGGTCGAATCAAAGGGTGTGGAGGGGTGGTTATCCGGGATCGGAGAGGAGTTAAAGGCAAAGGCATACAAACCGCAGCCGGTGCGGCGCGTTATGATCCCAAAGCCCGGTGGAGGATATCGCCCTTTAGGGATTCCTACCATACGGGATCGGGTGATTCAGACAGCGGCCAAACTGGTGATCGAACCAATTTTTGAAGCGGACTTGGAGCCCAACGTTTATGGGTATCGGCCCAAGCGCAGCGCATTAGATGCGATCCAAGAGGTTCACGAGCTATTGTGCCAAGGCTACACCGACGTTGTTGATGCGGATCTGTCAAAATACTTCGATACGATTCCACATAACGACCTTATGCAGTGCGTAGCCCGCAGGATTGTAGATTGTAACATCCTGCATCTGATCAAACTTTGGCTGAAAGCTCCGGTACAAGAGCAGGATAGAAATGGCCGAGGTAAAATGTCAGGTGGACGAAAGAACAAGCTCGGCACCCCGCAGGGAGGCGTTATCAGCCCTCTGATGGCGAATCTCTACATGAATCGCTTTCTAAAGCACTGGCGAATAAGTAGGTGCCATATCCTATGCGGATGACTTCGTTATATTGAGTCGAGGACGGGCCAGGCAATCCCTGCAATGGACGCAAGGCGTCATGGAAAAGCTGGGCCTCAGACTCAACGAGGACAAAACGGTGGTAAGAGATGCTCAAAAAGAGCAATTTGACTTTCTGGGTTACACCTTTGGGTCCGTGTATTTTAAGAAAACGGGGAAACCGTATATGGGAGCCAGCCCTTCAAAGAAAAGTATAGGACGTCTAAAGCAGAAGGTAAGGGGGATTCTTAGACCAGGTGAAAAAGGGGCATGGCCAGATGTGCGTACAAGGCTAAATGCGCTTTTGCGAGGCTGGTTCACTTACTTCTGTTATGGGACGACACAGATCACGAGCCGTGCAGTGGAGCGGAATGTCTATAACCGCGTGAGACTCTTTCTGGTCGATCGGCATAAGTTGCGTTTGCAAGGCATCCATCGATTTCCGTCAGAAAAGGTATTTGGCGAGCTTGGTGTTCTTTTGCCAAGATCGATGATCACAGCCGCCCGACGTGTGCCTTGAGGTGAATCCAGTCGGAAAGCCGTGTGCGGGAGATCCGCATGCACGGTTTGATGAGCGGGGATGGGAAACGGGGCTATATGCTACCGCGCCCATCTTCGACTCTACTGATCACTGGCCACGACAGGGTAAGCCGGTTGTGTGTGAATCTCTAATCTTAACCCTTTTCAGCCTTCTTCTCAATCTTTCCTACCGCAGCTCCGCACACCATACAGTGACGTCATGGCGCTATTAACCCGGAGACAAGCACGCGGCTCCGGCAGGCAGGGGGCTGAAGTCGCCTGTATATCACCGTATCCACAAGGTCGAAACCGGGCTTTTGCCGCGAGTCGCTCCATGGGTTGGGTATGGACATCGTGGCATTTCTCGGGCAGTTATGCTCCGGCGTATCCGCCAGGATCAGAGGTCGGAAGTCAGGTCTCGGAGGTCGGAAAAACCCCCCCAATCCCTGAATCCCTGGATTCCTCAATCCCTCAATTCCTCAGCTCTCCCGTCTCCCCATCCCAGCATCCCGGTATCAAGTATCCAGTATCCAGTATCCAGCATCGAGCATCCAGCATCCAGCTACCAGTCATACTCCTCCCGTTCAATGACCGTGGCCACGCCCTGGCCCCCGCCCACACAGGCATTGGCGCACCCGTAACGTCCCTTCTTTTCGTTGAGGATGCGGGCAAGGGTCCCCACCAGGCGGATGCCGGTGGCCCCCAGGGCATGACCGATGGCCGTGCCGCCCCCCATCACATTGACCTTTTCAGGATCGATGCCGAGTTCCTTCATGGCATTCAGGGCCACGATGCAGAAGGCCTCGTTGATCTCCCAGTAGTCCATATCTGTGGGCGTCATGGCGATTTTATCGAGGGCCATCCGGCTGGCAGGCACCGGTCCTGCGCCCATGATGGTGGGATCCACGCCGGCATACCCGACGGAGCGGATGGTCGCAAGGGGCTTTATTCCCTTTTTCCTGGCCGTCTCCTTGGACATGAGCACCATGGAGGTGGCCGCGGCATTGAGCGGAGAGGAGTTTCCCGGAGTAATCACCCCATCTTTCTTGAAGGCAGGTCTGAGACCGGCCATCCCTTCCAGGGTCGCGTCGTGTCGCACCGCCTGGTCTTTGTCAACGGTGAGGGTGGTGCCGTCGGCCTGTTCCGCCTCGATGGGGAGTATCTCGTCCTTGAAAAAACCATTTGCCTGTGCCTGGGAGGCCAGTTGGTGGGACCGAACGCCCCATCGATCCATGTCTTCCTTGGTAAAATCGGTCTGGGCAAAGAGCTTTTCTGCGGTGAGCCCCATATTGAGGGTCGTCATCATGTCCCAGTGCTGATAGGAAGGATCCAGAAAGAGAGCCATATTGGGGGCTATCAGCCCGCGGTCCGATGTGTACCCGCCCATCGGGATGCGAGTCATGTGTTCATAGCCCGCCGTGAAGACGATGTCGGAAAATCCCATGGCGATCTCCATGAATCCTACATGGATGCAGGCCATGGAGGATCCGCACTGCTGATCCAGAAACTTGGCCGGAATGGTCTCGGGGAGATTGCCCAGAAAAACGGGGAACCTTCCGCCATAGGCCCACTGTTCCCCCACCGCTGTGGCGCAGCCCACCAGAAAATCATCTATTTCCCTGGGCTCGATGCCGGTTCTCCGGATGAGCTCCGGAATCAGTTTGGCCAGGAGTTCATCGCCCCGCATTTTGCAGAACCAGTCCCTGGCCGGATCGTTCGGCCGGGAACGCGACTGGGCCGTTCTCAAATATCCTGCAATCACAACGTCTTTCATGTGAAGTCCTCCTCTATGGGATTTGTGATTGTTGATTTGCGATTGTTGATTTGTCCCGCCCCTATTCTTCATTATTCACTTTTCACTCGTCAATCTTCATTCCTCGGGATAAAAGGCCTTTCCGGAGGCCGCCATCTCCTTCAAAAGATCGGCGGGCCTGAACCGGGACCCGTATTGCTTTTCCAATGCCAGGAGAGTCTCATAGACCTTGGGTATCCCCCATGTGTCGGCATACCTGAGGATGCCGCCGCGATAGGGGGGGAATCCGGTGCCGTAAATCATGGCCAGGTCCATGTCCTGGGGCCGGTCGCAGATCCCTTCCTGGATCATGGTTGCGGCTTCATTGATGGCATTGGCCAGCATGAGGTCCACAATGTCCTGCCGGGAGATCTTTTTCGGGGAGATGTTGTTTTCCTTCAAGTATTTCGCAATCACATCCGCAACTTTCTTATTGGGGACCGGCGTTTCGCCGCTGTAATCCAAGTAACCGGCCCCGGTTTTGCGGCCGTAACACCCGGTCTTATAGATCGCCTCGGTAAGGGGATGGACCCTGTAGCGCTCTCCCAGACGTTTTTCAAAGGTCTTGTTGACATGGTAATTGATGTCGATGCCCGTGAGATCGGCCAGGGCGGCCGGACCCATCGGCATGCCGAAATCCACCATGGCGGCCTCGATCTCGGCCCCGTCCACGCCGTCTGCAACGAGATAGACGGACCCCCCAAAGAGGCCGCCCAATTGCCGGGAGACATAAAAGCCGGGACCGTCATTCACTACAATGGGGACCTTCTTGATGGCACGGGCAAAGGCGACCGCCGTGGCCAGGGTCTGGTCGGATGTTTTTTTGGCGCAGATGATCTCGAGGAGCTGCATGCGATGGGCCGGATTGAAGAAATGGAGTCCGATCATCCGGCCCGGTTCCTTGAGCACTTCGGCCATCTCGGTGATGGGAAGCGCCGAGGTGTTGGTGGCGAATACGGCATGTGCCGGGCAGATCCCATCCAGTTGCTTCCAGATGCCCTGCTTCACCTCCATATCTTCCAGCACGGCCTCTATGACGAGGTCTACGTCCTTCAGATCGGCCAGGGAGGTGGTGGTCGTGAGCTGTTGCCGGAGTTTTTGGTCAAGGTCGGCCGGCGTCATCTTTTTTTTCTTGATAGGATAAGCAAATGTCTTTCGAACAGCCGCCAGCCCCTTCCGGAGGGCCTCATCGCTGATATCCCACAGGATAGTCTCCAACCCGCCCTGCAGGAGGAGATGGACGATCCCTGATCCCATGACCCCGCCCCCCAGCATGGCCGCCTTCTTGATCCGGGCGGGTTGGACGCCCGCAATTCTGGGGAGATTCCCGGCGGCCCGGGTATTGAGAAAGATGTTGATGAGGTTTTTGGCGACATCGGATACGGCGCAGCCGGAGAAGAGGGCCACCTCTTTTTCGATGTCCTTGTCGATATCGAATCCAAGACCCTGCTCAAGGGCGTCGATAGCCTTAAACGGCGCAATATAGCCCCTGGCCTTCTGGGCGGTCATGACCCGTGCATAATTGAGGACCGCGCTCTTTTCCGCGGCGCTGGGAAGCCTGTGATTCACGTTGCGGGTCATCCGCATCCTAAGATTCAGTTCTCCGGAAACGAACCGGCGGGCCGCTTTCAAGGCGGCATCGAGAAGACTCTCCGTCGGAACTACCTCGTCCACCAGACCCCTTGACCAGGCCTGCCGGGCCTTGATGGGGTTGCCTGCAGTAATCATCTCCAGGGCATTGGGAAGTCCTATGAGCCTGGGAAGCCGCTGGGTGCCCCCGGCCCCGGGGATGAGTCCGATCTGCACCTCGGGCTGCCCCAGGTTCACCCCGTCGGCCGCCACACGGTAGTGACATGCCATGGCGGTCTCCAGGCCTCCTCCCAGGCAGTTGCCGTTGATGGCGGCGATAAACGGCTTGGGACCGGTCTCGATGCTGCTGAGAAAACGGGCCCCCTGGAGCGCCGCCGCCATCACGTCCTCGCGGTGTTTGACGAGTTTGAGCTGGGTGATGTCGGCCCCGGCAATAAAGTTCTTGCCCGTGCCTGTCAGCACCACGGCCTTCACCCCTTCTTCCGCCCAGGCCCAGGAGACCGCTGCGGCAAAGTCCGTCATCATCTGGGGCGACATCTGATTCACAGGGGGGTTGTTGATGGTGAGAACGGCGATGTTGTCTTCCCTGTCCACCTTGATGGTCTGAAAATCTGTCTTCATTTCATCCATCTCCTCATAGAATTTAGAATCTTTGATGGTAACTTCTCTGCACCGTGCGGAGAAGTTGGCGCTTTATCAGTCAGCGCTCAAAAATTACCGGGAGTTGCACCACTAAATTTTTTGGTTGCGGCTGTTAGGCCGCCTTGGGTGATTTCCCTGACCGGAACGTCGTTGCGCCTTGACAGTGCGCATCCTCAATACGATCCGGATTTCCCGCTCCGCCTTCCGACTTCCCCGTTCCGACTTCCGCGTTCCATAGCATGGAGCACTACTCCATACTATGCATGTAAGTCAAGGAAAATTTGCATTTTGTTCTTGACATAAAAAATATGATGGCCTATAGGTGGCATAAGTCTATTTGGGTCGTCTCCAACCCTTCCGAATATGTGCGTGCGAGGCAGGAATGCGAATCAGCGAGCTTTCAAAACTCACCAACGCCCCGAAAGAGACGATCCATTTCTATGTCCGGGAAGGCCTTATTCCGCGGCCCAGGAAACAGGGAAAAAACGTCGCGGACTATGACGAGAGCTATATCGAGCGCATCCTCCTGATCAGAAAAATCCAGGATCATTTTTTCCTCCCCCTCTCCCTTATTAAGAAGATCATCAAACGGCACGACCGATCCCCGGAGCTGAAGGCCCTTCTGGACCTGCGCGTGGGCTATTTCAGTCCCCTGGACCAGTTGCTGGAAGAAGACGTGATCGGAGAAGAGGCGTTCTGTAATACCACCGGCATGGCGGCCAAATGGCTCACGCAGTTTGAGGAGTGGGGCGTCATTTCATCCACAATCTCCGATGGCAAAAAGGTGTACTCCCAGGACGATGTCATCATGGGGAGGCTGCTGGTTGACCTGGACCGGGCCGGCTTCGGGCCCAAAGACGGATTCGACCCGTCTTCTCTGAGGCAGTATATCGACTTGTTTAGAAAGATCGTGAAACTCGCCCATGAAAGATTCCTCAATACCCATCTGGATCAATTTACGCCCCAGGAAAATCTGGAGAGGGCTATTCGAGGCCGGGAACTCATGGGGGTCTTTTTTTACCACCTGTACAGGAAACTGGTTCAGGAAGAAGACAGCCGGTTTGGGAATTTGGGGTTCAGAAATTGAGGACCCTGGTAATTCTTAAGACTCTGTGTCTTACCGCCTTATGTGAGCGTCTTTGGGTTCCGGTTTGGCCGGGTTAGAATCGGTAAACGGCGTTATCGGCTTTTCTTTTCCAACCTTAAACCCTACGGAAAGGAGATTCGGGCTATGAAGAAAGGATTGGCGGTTTGGAGCGTTATCGGGGCTGTCTTTCTAATGATGACAGCCGGTTTTACGGCCTGGGCAGCAGAGGATGTGATCAAGATCGGCGTTATCGGCCCCATGAATTTCGTCCAGGGGAAGGGACACTGGGGCGGGGCGGTGATGGCAATGGAGGAGGTCAACGCCAAGGGGGGCGTCCAGGTCGGCGACAAGAAGATGAAAATCGAACTGATCAAGGCGGATTCCAATGAGTTTCTGAGCATCACGGACGCCACCAATGCCATGGAACTCCTCCTGACGCGCAACAAGGCGGATTTTGTGGTGGGCGGCTTCAGGACCGAGGCGGTCCTGGCCATGCAGGATGTGGCCATGGACAATAAGAAGATCTTTGTCGGCTGCGGCGCGGCCCATCCCGAACTGTGCACCCGCGTGGCCAAGGACTATGACCGGTACAAATACTTTTTCCGGGGAACCCCTTTCAACTCCATGTTCCTGGTCAAGACCTGCTTTATTCAGATGGCGACCGTGGCCGGGATATTGAAGAAGGTCCTCAACATCCCCAAGATAAAGGTGGCCATTGTGGCTGAAAAGCAGGTGTGGGCGGACCCCATGGTGGCGGCGACCCAGCAGACCCTTCCCAAATTGGGGATGGAGGAGGCCGGCGTCTGGAGACCCTCCCAGACGGCCACGGATGTCACGGCCGAACTCTCGGCCATCGAGAGTTCAGGGGCCCATGTGATCTTCACCATGTTCTCGGCCTCGGTGGGCATTACCTTTGCCAGGCAGGCCGGGGAGCTCAAGATCCCTGCGGCCCAGGTGGGGATCAATGTGGAGGCCCAGAAAGAAGGTTTCTGGGACGCCACCCAGGGGATGGGCAACTATGTGATGACCATGAACACCTATGCCAGGGATGTGGAGGCCAACGACCTGACCAAACCCTTTGTTCATGGCTATATTGAGCGCTATGGCGAGGTGCCCACCTACACGGCCGACACCTATACCGTCATTCTCCACAGCATCGTCCCGGCCATCGAAAAGGCGGGATCATTGGATTCAGACAAGGTGGTCCAGGCCATGGAGGAGGGTGTCCCCCACAAGACCCCTTCCGGCGTCGCCGATTACCTCAAAGACGAACAGGACCGTCCGCTCCACGATCTGAGGTGGGGCCCCGGCTTTCTGACCAGCCTCGGGGTCCAGTGGCAGGATGGAAAACTCGTGGGGGTGTGGCCCAACAAGTGGAAGCCTGCTGAAGGCGTCCCGGAAGTCACCTACAAGGGTATGGTTCCCTACAAGATCGCACCCTGGATCGTTAAAAAATACAAGAAATAGCGGTTGGTTCCCAAGGGTCTTTTCACCCCCGCCAGTGGATGGGGCGGGGGTGAAAGCCCCTTTTTGTTATGGGAATAGAGGCTTATCGGAGGCATCATGTTTCTGGACATCGTGATCACCGGTCTCATCAGCGGCAGCGTCTACGCCCTCCTGGCCATCGGGTTCTCCCTGATCTTCGGCGTGGCCCGCATTGTCAACATCGCACACACGGCCTTTTACATGCTGGCGGCCTATTGCATCTATTTTGTCACCCAGAAGGCGGGCCTGCATCCGCTCCTGGGGATGCTGGCCGCCTTTGTTGTGGTCACGCTTCTGGGCCTTCTGGCGTACAAGCTCTTCATCGATCCCATACGGGAACATGAGGGTGCGGTCCTGATCGGGACCATCGCCCTTGCCATCGCCATGCAGGAATTCATGCTCCTCCTGTTTACCGGCGACTATGTGAGCGTCCCTTCCTTGATCAAGGGCTACTTCGCCATCTCGGGGGTCAAGGTCTTTTATCAGCAACTCCTTACCTTCGGCATGGTGCTGCTCGTTCTTCTTGCCCTATGGGTCCTCCTCATGAAAACCCGGCTGGGTCTGGCCATACGATCCACGGCCGAGGACAGGGAGGTGGCCAACCTCATGGGCATGAACGACAGCCGGGTGGCCATGACGGCCATGGGGGTCTCCGTGGGGCTGGCCGCCATCACCGGGGCGGTTATCGCGCCGCTGACCATCCTCACTCCCTTCATGTGGATGCACCCCCTTATTATGATGATGGCGGTGGTGGTCTTGGGCGGCATGGGGAGCATCAAGGGGAGCTTTGCAGGGGCCTACATCCTCGGATTTGCGGAGTCGTTGGTGGTCTTCCTGATCCCTCAGGGGGCCTTTCTCAAGGGGTCGGTTGCCCTCAGCATCATGATCCTGGTCCTCCTGATCCGTCCCGAAGGTCTTTTCGGCATCTCCTTTGAGGAAGAGAGGTAGCGCCATGGGTCTTTTCTGGTTTTATGTGAGAAGAGGGTATCGGGTGGTCAGAAATGAGGTCCTGGTCCTCCCCAGCCGGGTCATCCTCGGCCTGTTCGTCATGACCCTCCTTTTCTTGCCCCTTTTCACCCAGGATGCCTATACCCTCCGAATCCTGATCCTGACCAGCATCTTCGCCATCCTGGCCGCCAGCTGGGATCTTCTATCCGGATATACCGGCCAGATGAACTTCGGTCACGCCCTCTTTTTTGGGGTGGGGGCCTATACCGCGGCCCTTCTGAACCTCTACGTCCATATCCCCCCCTGGGGAAGCATCCCCTTAGGGGGAATGGCGGCCGTCCTGGCCGGTCTGGTCATCGGAATCCCCTGCCTCCGGCTGAGGGGCACCTATTTGGCGCTGACCACCCTGGCCTTTCCCATCATTCTGATGGGCATTATTTTCGCCTTGCCGGGCATCACCGGCGGCGAACTGGGGGTTTCGGGACTCACACGTCTCTCCCATTCCAGGATCTGGGACTATTATATCACCGTGGGGCTGATGCTGATCCTGTGCACTGTCATGTGGAAGATCACCGATTCCAATACAGGCGTCATCTTTCATGCCATTCGGGAAGACGAGTTGGCGGTCAGGTCCGCGGGCATCAACACCACCCGCTACAAACTCCTGGCCTTCAGTCTGAGCGGGTTCTTTGCAGGGATATCGGGCGGGCTCTATGCCCACTTCATGCGGATCGCCGGCCCATCCACCCTGGAGGTCTCCATGTCCTTTACCGTGGTGATCTGGGCCATATTCGGCGGAATCGTGACCATCTACGGCCCTGTGGGCGCCGTGTTCATCCTCTTTCCCATGCTGGAATTTTTCCGCTTCTGGCCGGAATACAGGACGCTCATGTTTGCCGGGGTCGTCCTTTTGATCCTGCTCTATATGCCGGAGGGTCTCCTCCCTTGGATTCGGGACAAGATCGAGGTCCAGTGTCCCCGGTGTAAGATACGGAACGCGGCCTTACGAAAGACATGCCGGATCTGCACGGCGTCGCTGGACTGAGGGCAGTGAAGAATGAAGAATGAAGAGTGAAGAATGGTCTCGACGCAGATCCGAACCGCGGGAGGGGCTTTCAACCTCGATCCCATGAGGCCGTCAATATGACCCGTATCCAAAATCCAGCAACCAGTATCGAGTATCCAGAACCCTGAACCCTTTACCAGAGGACACCATGGACCCTAAAGAAGCCTATCTGTCAAAGCCGTGGCTCAAGTACTATCCGGAAGGCGTACCCGAAGACGTGGACGTTCCCCATGTCTCCGTGCCGGAGCTGTTCGATGAGGTGGCCGCAAAATACAGCGGGAAGACGGCCCTGATCTTTTACGGGAGCAAGATCAGCTATGCCAAGCTCAAGGACCTGATCGATCGATTTGCCACGGCACTTCACCGGCTGGGAGTGAAAAAGGGGGACACGGTCTCGCTCTATCTCCTCAACTGTCCCCAGTATGTGGTCGCCTATCTTGCCGCGTTGAAACTGGGGGCCAAGGTCACGCCCATCAGTCCGGTATACACCAGCCAGGAGGTTCGGCACCAGCTCGAGGACAGCGAGGCGTCCACCATCGTCTGCGAGGACATCCTCTATGACAATGTGGCAAAGGCCGGGGTCTCCCTTCAGAATGTCATCCTCACCAATATCGGCGATTATCTCCCGGCCATCAAGCGTCTGTTCGGGAGAAAGGCCCTGGCCAAGGCATACAAAGGGATGGAGGCCCCCACTGCCGAGCGCGCCAGGGCCTCGGGATTGCATCTCTTTCAGGACCTGGTCAAGGATACCCCGCCCGAACCGCCGCAGGTGGTGATTGATCCTGAAGACATTGCGGCCCTCCCCTATACGGGTGGGACCACAGGGCTTCCCAAGGCGGCCATCCTGACCCATCGCAATATGGTGGCCCTTCAGGCCCAGGTACTTGCCTTCTGGCCTATTTTCGAAGAGGGAAAAGAGGTGGGAATCGCCTTTCTCCCCTTTTTTCACATCTACGGTCAGGTGGTGGTCATGTTGAGCGGGTTGATCCAAGGGTCCACCCTGGTTCTCTTCACCACACCGGACCTGGATGAGATCATCTCGGCCATGGAAAGATACGAGGCCTCGGCCTTTTACGGGGTGCCCACCCTGTTCGAATATCTCAAGGAATACGAAAAAACCGATCGGGTGAACTGGAAGCGGCTGAAGCTCATTGCCTGCGGGGCCGACACCCTCCACGAATCCACCACCCAGGGATGGGAGCGGAGGACCGGGGTCAAGATCCTGGAGGGATACGGCATGACCGAAACCACTGCGGTCAGCCACAGCACCCCCTACAACCGACCCAAGGCGGGCTCCTTCGGCGTGCCCCTCCCCGGGGTCAATGCGGCCATCGTGGATGTGGAGGGGACGGAGTTCGTTCCCGTGGGCGAGGTGGGGGAGCTGATCCTGAATGGGCCCAATATCATGAAGGGGTATTGGAAACGGCCCCAGGAGACCGAGGAATCCCTGGTTACGATCGAGGGGAAAAAATGGCTCCGGACCGGGGATCTGGTGAGAATGGACGATGAGGGATATTTTCATTTTTTCGACCGGAAGCGGGACCTGATCAAGTACAAGGGATATTCGGTATTCGCCAGACACGTGGAGGAGGTCCTCTACAGCCATCCCCAGATCAAGGCGGCCGGGGTGGTGGGCGTGCCCGATCCGGCCGCGGGCCAGATCATCAAGGCCTATGTGGTCCTTCAGTCCGAGGCCAGGGGCAAGGTCTCTGAAGAGGAGATCACGGAATTCTGCCGGCAGAATATGGCCCACTACAAGGTCCCCAAGATCATCGAATTTCGAGGAGAACTCCCCAAGACCGACGTGGGAAAGGTCTCCAGGCGTGAACTGAGAGAAGAGGCCGAGGAAATCTGATATGACGCAACCCTTTCTGGAGATCAATTCCCTCCGCAAGGACTTCGGCGGGCTCCGGGCCGTAAACGACGTGAGCTTTTCCATGGGGCGGGATGAGATCCTGGGCCTGATCGGTCCCAACGGCGCAGGCAAGACCACCCTCCTGAGACTGATCACCGCCATCCTGCGGCCCGATTCCGGCTCCATCCAATACAAGGGCGAGGAGATCGTGGGGCTCAAGACATGGGGCATCGTCAACCGGGGCATCGCCTGCACCTTTCAGAACATGCGGCCCTTTCGAAGGCTCCCAATCATTGCCAACGTGATGGTCTCATGCCTTTCCCCTCGCGCCATGAAGCGTGGGGAGTGGGTCAAGAAGGTGGAGGCAAAGGCCATGGATGCCCTTGAGTTTGCAGGGATTTCGGACATGGCACTGGAGAAGGCCTCCACCCTTTCGCAGGGGGACCTCAAGCGCCTGGAGGTGGCCCGGGCCATTGCCACCGAACCCGAATTGCTCCTCCTGGATGAGCCCTTCGGGGGCCTCAGTCCTGCGGAGACGGAATTGATGGCCAAGTCCATCCAGAGACTCAACAAGGGCGGCCGGTTCGGCAGGCTCCACAGCGAGGGACCGGCCATGATTATTGTAGAGCACAAACTGCAACAGCTCATGAAGATCGTAAACCGGATTATCGTCCTCAACTTCGGGACCATCATCGCCGACGGCAAGCCCGAGGAGGTGGTGACCAATGAAAAGGTGATGGAGGCCTACCTCGGCCAGGAGGAGATGTGACAGTGCTGCTGACGGTTTCCCACATGACGGTCTGCTACGACAGGGCCATGCTCTTAAACGATATCAGCATGGAAGTGGACACGGGCGAGCTGGTGAGCCTGGTGGGCCCCAATGGGGCCGGCAAATCGACCCTCCTGCGGGCCATTACCGGGCTGGTGGCCTGGGAGGCCCGGCTCAAGAAGCGCTCGGCCGAAGGAGACATCACCCTCCAGGGGGAGGTGACCTTTGACGGGGAGCGGATCGACCAGGTGCCCGCACACCGGATCGTGGAAAGGGGCCTGATCCACTGCCCGGAACGGCGCCGTCCCTTTCGGGAGATGAGTGTAAGAGACAATCTCCTTGCGGGGGCCTATCTTTCCAGGGACAAGACGCAAATGGCGGAAAACCTCAGCCGGATCTATGACCTCTTTCCGGTCCTCCAATCCCGCGCCAGGCAGATATCCGGAACCTTGTCGGGCGGCGAGCAGCAGATGCTGGCCATCGGCCGGGCCATGATGTCCAACCCCAGACTGCTCTGCATCGATGAGCCCTCCACCGGCCTGGCCCCCAAGACAAGGGCCGAGGTCTTCGGCAAAATCCGGGAAATCAGCGGACTCGGCATTACCGTCCTCTTGGTGGAACAGGAGGTGAGCACGGTGTTCAAGATGGCCTCCCGGAATTATGTCCTCTCCTCGGGCAAGATCATCGCCCAGGGACATGGAAACGACCTTCTCCAGAACGAGGTCATCCGCAAGACCTACCTGGGCCTGTAGGTCCCAGCTGTTTATTCATCATCCGCTTTCGTCTTGACATCATCCGTCCATATTAGGTATATAATCACTTTATAGCTAAATAATAGCCATGTTCGGGCAGAGGGCCCTCCGATGGGTTCCCCCGGTCCCGATCCCACCTTAAGAGGAGATCAACCTATGGAATTTACGAATGAACTTATAGAAATCGTCGGAAAAGAAAACGTATTTGACGCCCGGGTGGAATGCCTCGCCTACTCCCGGGATCTCTCGGTGCATGAAGGGATCCCCGATGTCGTGGTCTTTGCCCGGACCACTGAGCAGATCGCCGCCATCATGCGGCTGGCCCACCGGGAAAAGGTGCCCGTGACCGTCCAGGGATCAGGAACCGCCACCACCGGGGCGTCGCTTCCCGTAGAAGGGGGCATCCTTCTGGATGTCCACAGGATGAACAATATTCTCGAGATCGACAAGGACAACTTTTTCGCTCGGGTCGAACCCGGCGTCATCTGCAACGATCTCAACATCGCCCTCAAGAAATTCAATCTCATGTTCCCGCCCAATCCCGGCAGCGAACTCATTGCCACCATCGGCGGGATGATGTCCACCAATTCGAGCGGGCACCGGGCCGTCAAGTACGGCACGGCCAGGGATTATGTCAAGGGTCTCAAGGTGGTCCTGGCGGACGGCACGGTGATCGAGACCGGATTCAGGACCCCCAAGTCGTCCTTCGGATATGACCTGAATCACGTCTTTGCCAGTTCTGAAGGTACGCTGGGGGTGATTACCGAGGTTACGGTGAAGATCCAGCCGGTCCCGGAATACAATGCCCTGGCCCTGGCCATCTTTCACGATCTGTTTGCCGCCGGAAAGGCCGTGACCGACATCGTCGGATCGGGCATCCAGTTGACCGCCTGTGAGATTTTAGACAATTACAGCCTCAAGGTGGTGGAAGAGGCCATCGGAAAAGATGTCAGCAAGATAGAGGCCATGTTGATCATCGAGTCGGACGGGGTCAAGGAGACGGTCACCCGGGACATGGAGCGGATCGGCGAGATATGCCGGAAATATGGGGTGGAGGAATTCACCTGGAGCGACGACCCGGCCAAGGCCGGGGAGATCATGGAGGCCAGGGGCAAACTGGTGCCCACCCTCTCGAGGATCAAGCCGGGCAACCGGCTGGTGGCCATTTCCGAAGACCTGGGCATCCCCCCCACCCGGATCCCGGAGGTGATCACGCGGGCCCAGGAGATCTCCAAAAAATACAACCTGTTGATTACCACCTTCGGGCATATTGGAGACGGTAATGTGCATACCACCTTTGTCACGGACATGCGGAGCCGGGAGGAATGGGACAGGCTCCGACCGGCGGCCGATGAACTGGCCGATCTGGCCCTTGAGATGGGGGGCACGGTGACGGCCGAGCATGGCACCGGACTTGCCAGAAACCCCTACATCGAAAAACAGCTGGGGCCGGCCCTTGAGGTGATGAGGTCCATCAAGAATGCCCTGGATCCCCTGAACATCCTGAACCCCGGGAAGATGGGGCTCGAAAAGAAGAAATACGATATCTACGATTACTTTGCCTTCAAGACCTTTCTGGAACACCCCGAAGGGGTCAATTCCTACGGCGAGGCGGTTGACAATGAACTCTTGGCATGCATCTATTGCGGGTTCTGCCGCCTCGGGTGCCCCACCTTCAGCGTGACCCACAGGGAGTCGCGCAATGCCCGGGGGCGAAATGTCCTGGCCTTTAACCTCTTGAACGGGACCATCGAGCCCTCACAGGACCTGGCAGAGGCCTTTTACAGTTGTACCACGTGCCAGGCCTGCACCTATTTCTGCCCGGCCCGGGTCAAGGTGGACGAGATCGTCGAAGGGGTGCGAAAGAAATTGTATACCGCCGGTCTTACCCCGGCACCGGTGCTCGGGATTCGAGACAATATCTTTAAGATGGGGAATGTCTATGCCAGCGCCAAGGCGGATCGGATCGACATCTATCCCCCGGCGCTCAAAGAAAAAATCAGCAAAGGGGAGCTCAAGGCGGAGGCCGAAACCCTCCTCTTCATGGGGTGCGTGCCCAGCTACCTGGACATGAAGATGGTTCCCAGCCTGATCAAACCCCTGGATGCCGCGGGCGTGGATTACACCAGCCTGGCCACCGAAGAGGGCTGCTGCGGATTCCCGTTGTTCCTGATGGGGACCGATGAGTTTGAACCCCATGCCCGGAAGGTCATTGAACGGATCAAGGCCACCGGTGCGCAGGAGCTGGTGACCCCGTGCGCCGGATGTTACAAGACCTTCAAGAAAATCTACCCGGAGGTCGGAGATCTGGGGATGGAGGTGTATCACTCGGTCCACTATCTATTGAAACTTATCACCGAAGGAAAAATCACCTTCAAGGGAGAACTGGGGAAGAAGGTCACCTATCATGATCCCTGCGACCTGGGGCGGGCCTTCCAGATCTTCGAGGAACCGAGAAATATCCTCAAGGCGATCCCCGGACTCGAATTTGTGGAGATGGCCAGGAATCGGCTCCAGGCCCGGTGCTGCGGCGGCGGGGGAGGGGTATTGGCCAATAATCCCGATATGGCCGTGGAGATCGCGGCCGAACGGGTGAGAGACGCCCTGGCCGTGGGCGCCGAGATCATCGTCTCGGGCTGTGCGGCCTGCAAGGACAACCTGAAAAAGGGCGCCAAGATGATCCCCAAGCAGGAGCGGGGAAAGATCAAGGTTATGGATATCACGGAGATCGTGGCCCAGCAGATGGCGGAGTGAGACTGGATGCTGGATATTCGATACTGGGTTCTGGTGACTCACACCCCGGTGAAACAAGAGCAAAAAAGCGTTTCACAGGGCAGGCGGAGACACCCCGAGTGAAACAACACAGAAAAGGTTTCACCCCGGTTAAATAAAGAAAACAAAAGATTTAACTGGGCAGGCGGGGCAGGCAAAGAACACAGAGAAAAAGAAAAAAATTCATTACAAAACCCTAAAATAAACCCCCTTTGTGGCTTCGTGGCTTTGTGTGAGCCCCGCCTTGCCGGGGTTGGTTGCGGTTATCCGCTTTAGACTCTTTGTCTGTAACTTCTCTGCAACGTGCGAAGAAGTTTTCCCGTGGGGGTCTCTGCCTCCCGCCCAGGAGGCGGGACAAAAACCGAATACAGCTCCTGGGGACGGCAGCAGGGCTTTACAATACAGTCTGTTCCAGCCCCAAGAACAGTCT
>JAIPDI010000018.1 GCA_021737785.1 Deltaproteobacteria bacterium | reverse complement strand
TTATTTATGTTGTCAAAGAGCATTTTTTAGATGCTTGGAACCGAAAGGAAAAAACTTACACTTTATCCGTTCGCCATTATGAGCATATGCTCATAATGGCGGCTTGATTGAGTTCTGACTTTTTACGAGACCGTCAAGAATGAGATGGAAAAAGGCCTTTGAAAAGAAGAGGGGTTCAAATGACAAAGCGCAAAGTGGAGGTGTTACCCTTGGCGTGGCCAATGACGCCTGAGAGAACGGTTGTTACCGAAAAATTCGTCGTGTGTCCGGCCATGCCTCAGGGGAAAGTAAGCAAACCACAGGAATGACGCGTGAATAGCGATTGAGGATGCCATGTGGAAATACATACTTGTTTTATTCGTGTGCGCACTGGTCGTGTGCATGGCCCCGGACATCAGCAGGGCCGGGCAGGAAGCGTGTTCCGGGTTTATTTTCCACTCTTTTCCGAAGCGACCCTCCAGCCGGCCCCGGAGAAACCACCGGGTGGGAAGGAGATCGACACAGGCGGGGTTATCCTGCTGGTGGAGGACCAGAAGATGGTCCGTGATGCGGCCAGGGTCATGCTGAAACACCTTGGATTCGAGGTGCTCACGGCGAAAGACGGGATCGAGGCGGTGCACATCTTCCGTGGCAGGCAGCACGACATCCGTCTGGTGCTCACCGATCTGAGCATGCCCCACATGAACGGGTGGGAAACGCTCGCGGCCATGCGCAAGATACGGCCGGACATCCCCGTGATCCTGGCCAGCGGCTATGATGAGGCCCGGGTCATGCGCGGAGATTACGTCGATAATCCCCAGGTCTTCCTCCCCAAGCCGTATCAGATGGCAACCTTGAGAGCGGCCCTGAACAAGGCCCTTGGGGAAAATTGAGCATAGGTTGCTGGTCCGAGCGAAGCGTAGATCCCGCGGTACGCGGGATTGCGGGTTGCTCGTTGCTGGTTCGTTGGGTTTCTTGAGTTCATTGGTTTTGGCTGGCCTCCGACCTCTGACTTCCGACCTCTCTCTTTGTTCGGTGTTGCTTTGAGCTTTCAGCTTTGAGCCTCGGGCGTAGTGTGCCCGTGAGGGCATGGGTGAGGGATTAATTAAACAGACAGAATTGGGGGTATACTCTTTTGCGCTCGGTACAGAGGCTGTGACTGAATAATTGTTTGCGGATTGTCATCAGAGAGGAAATCCATGAAGATACTTTTTATTAACGACAACCCGGAAGACCAGACGCGCTTTAAAGGTGTTGCAGGGAAGGCCTTTGCCCAAGTAGAGGTTTTGTCTGCCTTGAGTGGGGAAAGCGGGGTCAAACTGGCCTTGGCCGAAGAGCCGGACATGATCCTCCTCGATATTGGGATGCCCGAAATTGACGGGTTTAAGGTGTGCCGGAGGCTTAAACAGGATGCGCGGGCGCGACATATCCCCATCGTCTTTCTCACGGGCCTCGAAACGGATCGTCAAAGCCGTATCAAGGCCCTGGAAGCGGGGGCCGAGGGGTTTCTCGCCAAACCCATAGATGACCTGGAACTGATTGCCCTGACTCGGGCAATGGTTAAAATTAAGACAGCCTCAAAACAACGGCGAGAGGACAGGGACACGGAACTGCGCAGGGGGGAGGAAAAATACCGAAACATCTTCAACAACGCCCAGGTGGGGATATTCAGGACGCGTCTCAGTGATGGGAAGGTCCTTGAGTGCAATGAGCGTTTTGCCCGGACGTACGGGTATGAAACCCCGGAGGCATGTATAACGGATTTTATCGCATCCGAGCACTACATCGATTCCCATGCGCGGCAAAAGATGCTTGATTCCCTTGTGGAAAAGGGGAGCGTGACCGACTTCGAGGCCCGCTTTTCACGAAAAGACAACACAGAGATCTGGACACGGTTTTCCGCCCGTGCCTGCCCCGAAGAAGGGTATCTGGAGGGCATCGGATACGAAATCACCCAGGAAAAAAAGACGCTGGAGGCCTTGCGGAGAAGCGAGGAAAAATATCGAATCATTCTTGAGAACATGGCCGAAGGCTATCACGAGGTGGATCTGGCCGGTAGGTTTACCTTTATTAATGAGGCATGCCAGAAGATCCTCGGATACTCTCATGAGGAGTTGGGGGGCATCAGCTACCAAGACTATTCCGCAGATCAGGAAAACAGGGAAAAGGTGTTTGAGGCCTACAACCGGGTTTTCAAGACCGGCGAGCCGCTGCGTGCTTTTACCTGGGATATCATCCGCAAAGACGGCGTTAGAAGGACAATCGAGGTCTCTTGCTCTCTCATCAGAAACGAGAAGAATGAAAGGACGGGTTTCAGAGGCATTGTCACGGATGTTACGGATCGCAAACGGGCCGAAGAGGCGCTTTCCAAAAACCAGAAACTCCTTGCCGCCACACAACAGCTGGCCAAGGTCGGCGGTTGGGAGTGGGACGTGGAAGCGCAGGCCATGACCTGGACGGAGGAGGCCTATCGGATCCATGATCTGGAAATGGAAGCATTCACCCCCGGATCGCCGGAGCATATCGCCGGGAGCCTGGCATGTTACGCGCCTGAAGACCGGTCAACGGTCCTGGCCGCCTTCCAACGCTGTATAGAACACGGTGAACCCTATGACCTGGAACTCCCCTTCACCTCCGCCAAAGGCCGTCGGCTCTGGATCCGCACCACGGCCAAAGCGGTGACGGCAGAGAACCGCATCGTCAAGGTCGTCGGAAACATCATGGACATCACCGAACTCAAACAGGCAGAACAAAACTATCAGACCTTGTTCCGGGAGATGCTGAACGGATTCGCGCTTCATGAGATCGTCTGCGATGGAGAGGGACGGCCCGCGGACTACCGATTCCTGGCCGTCAACCCGGCATTTGAGGAGATGACCGGCTTGAACGCCTCGGACATATTGGGAAAGACCGTCCTCCAAGTATTTCCCGGGACAGAGCCGCGCTGGATAGAGATCTACGGCAACGTGGCGCAGACGGGCGAACCGGCCTCTTTCGAGGACTACTCGGGCGAACTGAAGAAGCATTTCGAAGTGACGGCCTTCCGTCCATCGCTCAACCAGTTCGCCTGCATCTTTGCCGACATCACCGAACGGAAGCGGGCCGAAGCGGAGAGGCGCAAACTCCAGGCCCAGTTGAACCAGGCCCAGAAGCTCGAGGCCGTCGGGCGGATGGCCGGCGGCGTGGCCCATGATTTCAACAACATGCTGGCGGTGATTCTCGCCCATACGGAGTTGGCCCTGATGGATACGGATCCGGATGACCCGATACAGGAGAGGCTCCAGCAGATCCAACAGACCACCCATCGTTCCGCCGACCTGGTGCGGCAGTTGCTCGCCTTTGCCCGTAAACAGACCGTTGCACCGGTGGTCTTAAATCTCAACGATACGGTAGAGGGGATGCTCAAAATACTCCGGCGGCTCATCGGCGAAGACATTGACCTGGCCTGGATGCCGGGGGCGAAGCTGTGGCCGATCAAGATGGACCCCTCCCAGATCGACCAGATCCTCGCCAATCTCTGCGTCAATGCCAGGGATGCGATCAAGGACGTCGGCAGGATCGTCATCCAGACGGAAAATATACGTCTTGATGGTCCCTATTGCAGCGCTAATCCGGAAGGTGCAATCGGGGACCACGTGGTCCTGTCAGTAAGCGACCAAGGCTGCGGTATGGAAAAAGAGGTCCTCGAAAATCTTTTTGAGCCTTTTTTCACTACCAAAGGAGTGGGCAAGGGGACCGGTCTTGGTCTGGCCACGGTGTACGGTATTGTCAAACAAAATGAGGGATTCATTACCGTATACAGTGAGCCCGGCGAAGGGGCCACATTCAGGATCTACCTGCCGCGGCATGTGGGCGAGGCCACGGAGTTTCAGCAAGACCCAGTGGAGGCACTCAGGGGCGGCCATGAGACCATCCTGGTGGTGGAAGATGAGCTCACGCTTTTGGAAATCGGCAAGAGCATGCTGGAACGGTTGGGATATGAGGTTTTGGTTGCGAACACCCCGAACGAGGCTATCCGTGCGGCAGGTAATTATGCGGGCGAAATCCATCTCCTCATGACCGACGTGATCATGCCTGAGATGAACGGCCGGGATCTATCTGATCGGCTCCTCACCCTATACCCAAATCTCAAGTGCCTGTTCACGTCCGGCTACACCGCTGAAGTGATCACCCACCATGGGGTCCTGGATCCGGGCGTCCATTTTATCCAGAAACCCTTCACGCTTCAGGCACTGAGCAACAAACTTCGGCAGGTGCTGGAAGAGGTGTGACAGTTGCTGGTTGCTCGTCTTTGGGGTTTTTGAGTTCGTCGGGTCTATTGGGTTTGTTGAGTTTTTGCTGGCCTCTGAGTTCTGACCTCCGGGCTCCGGTCTTTGATGTAGGCCCGTGAGGGCGTGGAAATGAAACCGGGTGCCACCCCATAGCACCCCAGAGGGTCTCTGATGTCAACGAATTGACGAAATCCCAAGTTTCACACGCTGCATCGAGCGGTCACGTCAAAGTGTCCGTCTCCATCCACAACTTATTGAAACCAAGATAAGCTCTATCAGGTAACCGTTCGCCGGTCCAGGGAGAGCGTTAATATCCGTCTGATGCGGACGGACTCTGAATCCTTGCCGAGTTAAGCCCCCCTCACGCCTGATTCGATGTTCGTAGTGCCGGGGACCAGGCCGATTTTGGCTGCGTTTCGACCCTGCCCTCATGGGCACATTCCAAATTTTCCCCAACCGATCCGCGGCAAACGCTGCTGCTGAGAACCGTTTCCATCTTCCATGCCCCTTTGGCATAGTTCCTGCTTTAAACGTCCCAGGAAAGAATATTTTCGTTGTTGCTCTGTTCTGATGAGGTTGTCTGCACCACGATTGTTGAGGGGGAAAAGAGGAGTCGATGCTCAACTGACGGTTCCCGGAAGGGTTTTTATCAAACATACGAATAGGAAAGGATGGGAAGAAAAATGTCGGAACTTGCACAAACAATGGACCAGGCAGTAAAGGCCATGGCGGAAAAGGAGGGGAAATATCTGACCTTCACGCTGGCCGATGAGGAGTATGGCATCAGCATACTGAAAATCAAGGAGATCATCGGGATGATGCCGATCACCTCCGTGCCCCAGACCCCGGATTTTGTGAAAGGGGTCATCAACCTTAGGGGGAAGGTGATTCCGGTCGTGGACTTGAGGGGGAGGTTCGGGATGGAGGAAATCGATTACACGGAGCGTACCTGTATCATCGTTGTAGAGATCCGGGGCGAGAACGGGATGGTGATGATCGGTATTGTGGTGGATTCGGTATCCGAGGTCCTGAACATTAAAAAGGAGGATATCGAGGCCACACCCACCTTCGGCGCCCGGCTCAATACGGACTATATCCTTGGAATGGCCAAGATGGAAGGGGGGGTAAAGATACTTCTGGACATCGATCGTGTACTGGGATTGGAGGAGATTGCCGTTTAAAAATAGGCGGGGACTTTGGGTTGTCTGCAGGAAGACTGCCGGGTTGGTAGTGTATTGACACAACCCGGGGATTCCCCGTATACTCCCTTTTCATGAGCAGCAAAAGAACAGAGGGCCTGTACGGTAACCGGGATGTCATACTGAGCAAGAGGCGACCCCAATGGGCCTGAACCCGAATAGAGACCAGGGCTATTGGCCGGACGCGTACCTGGGCAAACGGCAGAGCGCGGCCAGTGCGATCCGGCGGATCAAACGGGGCCGGAGGGTCTTCATCGGGTCTTCCTGCGGAGAACCCCAGGCCCTGGTGAGGGAACTGGCGGGTCAGTTTGAAAATTTCACTGATCTGGAGATCGTTCGCATCCTGAGTCTTGAAACCACCCCGCTCACCGACATCGCGGACAAGACCGCCACCCAGAGCTTCAACATCCGCTCGTTCTATCTCGGTTCGGCCAAACCCAAGGCCCTCTCCAGGAACAAACGATTCATTACCCCCATCAATCTTTCGGCCATTCCCCGCCTGTTCAAGAGCCGGCAACTCCCCATCCATGTAGCCCTGATCCAGGTGTCGGAGCCGGACGATTTCGGATGGATGAGCCTGGGCGTCAGCGTGGATGTATCGATTGCGGCTGCCCAGTCTGCGGATATGGTTATTGCGCAGGTCAATCCGCGAATGCCCCGTGTCATGGGACGGAGCTTCATCCATGTGAATGAAGTGGACTGGATCGTGGAACAGGAAGAGGAACTCCTCACCATAGGCAAACCTCCCGAATTTGAATCGGCCAAGCAGATCGCCCGATATGCGGCTCGGCTCATAGAAGACGGGTCGACCCTCCAGATCAGCCTCGGCACCACCCCGGAGGCCCTTTTCCTCGGCCTTTCCGAGAAAAACGACCTTGGGGTTCATACCCAATTCCTCAGCGACGGCATCATGAACCTCTTTTCACGGGGGGTGATCACCAACCGGAAGAAGGGCTTCAATGAAGGGAAACTGGTGGCCAGCGGTGCTATCGGATCCGCCAATCTTTATGAGTTCCTTCATGACAATCCGGGCATCGAATTTCATCCGTCCGATTATGTGAACGATCCGATGATCATCGCCCGTCACCACAAGATGGTGGCCCTGAACGTGGCCATGGCCATCGACCTGACCGGTCAGGTGGCGGCCGATGCCCTCCCTTACAACAATTTTTCCGGGGTGATCGGGATCATGGACTTTGTCAGGGGGGCCAGCCAGAGCCCGGGCGGAAAGAATATCCTGATGCTCCCCTCAACCACCCTGGACGGCAAGAGCAGCCGTATCGTACCGCTTCTGGAAAGCATCCCTGTAGTGGTGCCGAGGGGCGATATCCAGTACGTGGTGACCGAGTACGGGGTGGTGAATCTCTTCGGCAAGAGCCTTCAGGAACGGGCCATCGCCATGATCAGCATCGCCCATCCCGACTTTCGGGACGAGCTGTTTTACAAGGCCAAGGAGATGGGGCTCTTAGGTCCGGAGCGCACCCTGGTGGAAAGCATCCGGAGTGTGTATCCGCTGAAGATCGAAGAAACCCGTATTATTGACGGCCAGCCGACCCTTTTTCGGCCCGCCAGGCTGACCGATGAAAGGATGATACAGGAGCACTTCTACGGCCTCGATCAACAGGATGTGATGAAACGGTTTTTTCTTCCAAAAACCGCTTTTGTCAGCGAGGATGTGGCCGAGGTTTTCCAGGTCGACTACATCCACAACATGTCGATCGTCGCCGTGATCGGCAGCCCCGGGTTCGAGAAAGTGATTGCAGTGGGATGTTATTTTCTCGATCCGGCAAGCAATATGGCAGAGGTCGCCTACAGTGTGGACAAAGAGTGGCAGGGAAAGGGGATTTCCACAATTCTTCAGGAAAAATTGGTCCATGCGGCCATGGAACATGGGATCAGCGGGATGGTGGCCTATACCACGCCCGGGAACAGATTTATGATCGGGCTCTTTTACAAACTGCCGTATCAGATTCAGACCTCGTGTGACGGAGAAGTGCTCACCCTCAGGGCGCGATTCGATCAATCGGGGATACCCGAGTCTTGCAGCACATAAGACCTTTACACCGGCTGCCGGAATGACATTTTTTTATGGGTTGGGTGTGGCAAGGCAGAACCCGACCGAGCGGCCGTGAACCCCTGAACCCGCGGTTGCGCTATGGGATCCTGCATCTCTATCCATTTGAAGGACAAACGGGATGATCCCCTTGAAATCCGGAGCTGTTCCGAAGGGGACCTATCCTGCCTGTTGGAGATGTATGCGACTTTTTCTCCCAAACCCGCCTCCCAAGGCCTCCCTCCCCAGGACCCCGAGGCATGCAGGCGATGGGTTCAGAAGCTGCTGAAGGAAGGGGAAAACTTCCTGGCATGGAAGGGGGGCCGGGTCATCGGGCATGTCTCTCTTTTGCCGGACTATAAAAAAAAAGACGGGGAATTTCTGATTTTTGTGGACCGGGCCCATCGGAATCGGGGAGTGGGGAGGGCGCTGACGGATGTGGCCCTTAAGCGGGCCGCTGAGCTCTGCCTCAAGACGATTTGGTTGACTGTGGAGCCATATAATTTCAGGGCCATTCACCTCTATAAGAAATGTGCTTTTCAGACCTGCGGAAAAGACGACTGCGAGAGGAAAATGGTTTGCACTATTTGAGGGGTGAAAAGAACGAACGTCCAACATCGAATGAAAGGGAACGATCACCCTCGATCATTTAGCTCGTTTGTGTCCTTTTAGTTATTTTAGTTTAGTTAATACTCACTATATTCTCACGCAGGAAAGGGGGACTTCACCCATGACAGAGACGCCCAAGTGGTATGATGCCCATATAAGTCATTTTCAAGAGGTGGCTTACATCAAGAACCGGGAGGATTACGACCGGCTGTACCGTGAGTCCATTGAATCCCCGGAGACCTTCTGGGCCGAACAGGCCGAGGAGTATCTCACGTGGGAGAAGAAATGGAACTCAGTGCTCGATTATGATTTTGAAGAAGGGCGGATCGCATGGTTCAACGGCGGCAGACTCAATGTCTGCGCCAACTGTCTGGACCGGCATCTGGAGAATGCCGGGGACAAGACCGCCTATTACTGGGAGGGCGACAATCCGTCGGATGCCAAGTCGGTCACCTACCGGGAATTATACGAACAGGTCAACCGGATGGCGGCGGTACTGAAGGCGAAGGGGGTTCGGAAAGGCGATCGTGTAATCATCTACATGCCGGTCATCATCGAACTGCCGGTGACCATGCTGGCCTGTGCCAGGATCGGGGCCGTCCACAGTGTGGTTTTCGGGGGATTCAGCTCAGAGGCCCTGGCAAACCGCATCAAGGACTGCGGGGCAAGACTGGTAGTGACGGTGGACGGGAGCTTCCGTGCAGGCAAGGCCATCCCCCTCAAAAATACCGTTGATGACGCATTGAAGGACTGCCGCGACGTGGAGACCGTGATCGTAATGGACCGGGCGGGTCTGGGCCTCGAGCTCGATCCCCGTCGCGAGGTGTGGTGGCATGAGGCCATGTCGGATCCGTCGCTCCCCGACCATGTGGCCCCTGTATCCATGGACGCCGAAGACCCCCTCTTCATCCTCTATACGAGCGGCAGCACGGGAAAACCCAAAGGCGTGGTCCATACCCATGGGGGCTACCTCCTGTATGCGGCCATGACCACCCGGCTGGTCTTCGATCTCAAGGAGGACGAGGTCTTCTGGTGCACTGCGGATATCGGCTGGGTCACCGGGCACACCTATGGCGTCTACGGCCCCCTGGCCAACGGGCTCACCAGCGTTTTGTTCGAAGGAGTCCCCACGTACCCGGATTACGGGCGATACTGGGAAATCGTGGAACGTTACAGGGTCAGCAAATTCTATACGGCCCCGACCGTGATCCGCGCCCTGGCCAAGGAAGGGTCCAGCTATGTCGAGGCGCACGACATCTCCTCCCTCAAGATTTTAGGTTCGGTGGGCGAGCCGATCAACCCGGAGGCCTGGCGGTGGTATTATCACCATGTGGGGAGGGACTGGTGCCCGATCATGGACACCTGGTGGCAGACCGAAACAGGCGGGCATATGCTGACGCCCCTTCCGGCGGTTTCGCCTATCAAGCCTGGGTCATGCGCATTCCCCTTTTTCGGGGTGGATCCGGTGATTCTTGACGATACCGGGGAGGAGGCGCGCTTTCCCGGGCAAGAGGGGGTGCTCTGCATCCGCAGACCCTGGCCGGGGATGGCGCGAACGGTCTACGGGGATCATGACCGGTTTATCGAGACCTATTTCAGTCAGGTTCCGGGGATGTATTTTTCCGGCGACGGCGCCAAGAAGGATGAAGACGGCTATTTCTGGATCATCGGAAGGATCGACGACGTGATCAATGTCTCCGGGCATCGCCTGGGGACGGCTGAAATCGAATCCGCCCTGGTCCTCCACGAAAAGGTGGCTGAGGCGGCGGTGGTGGGCTATCCCCACCCGGTGAAAGGGCAGGGGATCTATGCCTTTGTCACCCTGAATACGGCTGTTCAGAAGTCAGACGATCTGAAAAAGGAGCTGGTCAAGCTGGTCCGGACCGAGATCGGACCGATCGCCAGCCCCGACGTAATCCAATGGGCCGACGGTCTCCCCAAGACCCGGAGCGGCAAGATCATGAGACGGATCCTCCAGAAGATCGCCGCCGGAAAGATCGATGAACTGGGGGATACCTCCACCATTGCAGATCCCGCAGTCATCCAGGACCTGATACAGGGGAAGGGCGGGGACTGATGATTGTCGATGGATGATGGTTGATTGAACAGTCCCGGGAATGGACCCTCGTGGTGAACGCGGAGCGCGGAAGGAAGAAACTGGAACAGCTTCACAGCCATGAATAACACCCGGCAACCCGTAACGAGCAACCAGAGTCGGAAGAAGAAGGTGAGAAGTTAAGAGGGTCAGAGGGGGAGCCCCCTACCAGCAATCCCGCGTAACGCGGGATCTCCGCTTCGCTCCGACCCGTAACGAGCAACCAGCAACGGGCAACCAGCAGCGAGTAACCAGAAGGTGAGAAGTTAAGAGGATGAGAGGGTGAGCCCCCTACCAGTAACGAGCAACCGGCAAACCCGGGTCGGCATTGTCCGGGATGAAAGATACCTCCTCCACAAACCGGGCCACACCCATCCGGAACATCCGAACCGCCTCAAAGCGGTATACCGGATGTTGGATGGCGATTTCAGCGGGGATCTGATTCCTATTGATCCGCAGCCGGCAACCTTGGAACATCTGGAGCTGGTTCACACCCCGTCCTATGTCAAGCGGGTCCTGAAGACGGCCGATCACCGGTATACCAGCCTGTCCCCGGATACGCCTGCGAGCGCCGAGACCTATCTGGCAAGCTGGCTGGCGGTGGGCGGCTGCGTGAAGGCCCTCGACCGCCTGATGGACCGTTCAGTGGATGTCGCCTTCTGTCTGATCCGGCCGCCGGGTCACCATGCCCTCAAGGACCGGGCCGGGGGATTCTGTGTGTTCAACAACATCGGGATCGCGGCGCGATATGCCATGCAGGCATATGGACTGCGGCGAATTCTCATCATCGATTTTGATATCCACCACGGCAACGGGATTCATGACCTGTTTCACAGTGAAAATGAGATTCTCTATTTTTCCACCCACGACCCGATGCTCTATCCGTATACCGGAGACTGGGAGGATGTTGGAGAAGGGGCGGGGACAGGCTATACCATCAATATCCCGCTGCCCAGGGACCTGACGGATGGGGAATTCGTGCATCTCTACCAGGCGATGGCGGGTCCTGTGATGAGGGCCTACCAGCCCCAGTTGATCCTGGCGGCTGCGGGTTTTGACGCCCATGAGGAAGATCCTATCGGGCGTTCGCACCTGAGTGAGAAGGTATTCGGCAGGCTGGCCCGTCTTCTTATGGAATGGCGGGCGGAGATCGGCGACCCTCCGATCCTTTTTGCCCTGGAAGGCGGTTACTGCCCCAGGGCCCTGGCCGCCTCTGTGAAGGAGGTGGTTCTTGCCCTGCTCACGCCCGGCCATGTGGAGGACGCGGCCGGTATGGAGACCCAACAGGTAGTTGATATGGTGGCGAGGGCCCGCGCCATTCACCAGGGGTACGGCGTCTGGTAGACCGGAGCATTCCAACGGGGGGCGAAACCCCTGAATTCTGAAAAAAAGGGAGGGCATTCATGATCAAGGCCCGGGTGCCGGCAGAGGATCCTGAGGCGAATCTCGGTGACTATAACGAGAGGTATCGGAGCTTCAACTGGTCGGATATCGAGGAACAGTTCACCTGGCACACCACCGGCAGGGTCAATATCGCCCATGAGGCCGTAGACCGGTGGGCCATGGATCCGGAGCGAAAGGACCGGAAGGCCCTTATCTTTGAAAAGGGAGATACGGTTGCCGCATACACCTATCTCCAGTTAAAGGAAAAGTCATCCCAGTGGGCCAACCTCCTGGTACGATACGGGTTCGAAACCGGGGACCGGTTGTTTGTCTTTCTCCCTCCCTGTCCGGAGATCTATTTCGCCCTCCTGGCATGCGCACGGATCGGCGCCCTCTTCTGTCCGGTCTATGCCACATCCACCTTTGATGAAGTCAGCGTCCGCATTTCGGATGCAGTCCCCAGGGGGATACTGACCCATCCTGACCTGGCCGAGATGCTCCCGGCGGATATCCAGGACCACACGGATTTCGTCTTTCTGACCGAAGGTCCGCTTCCGAATCTCCTCCCCAATGAGATTTTGGTGAGCGGCATTCCCCAACAGATGCCCACCGAGTTTTCCACTATCTGGATGCCGCCTCGCGCCCCGCTCTATCTCAGCTATACGTCGGGCTCCACCGGTCCTCCCAAAGGGGTCGTACACGCCCACGACGACATGGTGGGGATACTCAGTACGGCCAGAGACGCCCTCGATATGCGGGAGGATACCATCTTATGGGTGGATGCGGACCCGGCCTGGGTCACGGGGATCGTGTACGGGGTGCTTGGCCCCTGGCTGTGCGGGGCCACGGCCCTTGTTCAGGGCGATCCATTTGAGCCTGCCAACTGGTATTGGACCCTCGAAAAGCACAACGTCTCGGTCTGGTACACCACTCCCCGCACCCTGATGAGGCTGAAAGAGGCGGGAGCCAATCTGGCCAGCCGCTACGACATGTCCCATCTGCGGCACATGGCGACGGTGGGCGCCCCCCTGGTGCCGGATATCTTCTACTGGGTAAAACAGCACCTGGGGCGATCGCCTCACGATACCTACTGGATGACGGAGACCGGGATGATCTGCGTGGCCAATTTTCCTTCCATGGACATCAAGCCCGGCGCCATGGGAAGGCCGGTCCCCGGGGTCCAGGTCGCTATTCTGGATGAAGAGGGCGAACCCATGCCCCCCCTGAGCCTTGGAGAACTGGCCATCAGGTCCGGATGGCCCGCCATGATGACCGGTCTATGGCTGGATGAGGGCCGGTACCGGGCGTATTTCAATGAGAATGGATGGTTTCTTACAGGCGATATCGCCATTATGGATGACGAAGGGTACTATTTTCACCAGGGCCGCAACGACGATCTCATCAAGGCCGGCGGGCACAAGGTGATCGGGCCTTACGAGATCGAGCAGATCCTCTGCATGCACCCGGCGGTGTCAGAGGCGGCAGTCATTTCAAAGGGTGCGGAACCGGACGAAGGGGTCTCTTATCTGAAGGCCTTTATAACCGTCAACAAGGGCTTTACGCCGTCGGCACGGCTCAATCACGAGATCAAGACCTTTGTCAAGGCGAGCCTCTCCGCCGATATTATCGTCAAGGAATTGAGCTTCCTGGAACGGCTCCCCAAGACCCGGAGCGGAAAACTCCTCAGGCGGGTGCTGCGGGCCGGAGAACTGGGGCTTCCGGCCGGAGAGATCGCAAATATGGAGGATTGAGATCCGGCATGGATGATCAGCCCCGCATCACCGGCATGGGTCCGTATCGCAGCATCACTCCCAGATGCTTCCTATGAACCGGGAAATGGTATCTGAACCATGCCGTTTAAAATGAACTGAACGGCAATCGCCGTAAGAATGAGGCCCATCACCCGCACCATTATCTTCAGGACAATTATGTTGAGATGCCGGGTCCGAAGAGTCACAAAGGAAAGGATGGAAAAGGTGAGAGCAATGACGATGAGAATATTGATAACCAGAATGCCTCTTTGAACCCAGGTTGATGCCTGGCTGCTCAGAAGAATGACGGTGGTAATGGCGCCGGGCCCCGCCAGCATGGGAACCGCCAGAGGGGTGACGGCAATATCCTCTTTGCTTGTACCTTCCACCTGTTCTTCATAGGTTTCTTTCACCTGGGTGCGCCTGGCCTGAAGCATGTCTATCCCCACCAGCAATAGAATCACTCCGCCTGCGATTTCAAAGGCCGGCAAGGTGATGCCGAAAATACTCAAGAGGGTATTTCCCATTAAGGCGAAAGCGACCAGGATTAACAGAGAAATGACACAGGCCAATCCTGCCATTTTGATCCTTTCTGCGGCAGTGTTGTGGGGGGTCATGGCAAGGAAAACAGGGATAATGCCGATCGGATCGACAATGATGAAGAGAGATGCAAACGAGAGGATTGCGAATTCCATAGGCAAGGGCCTTTCGCTTCTCTTTGGGCGTTATTCAGAAAGCCGGCAACGTAACCAGCAGGACCGCCCGACCAGAGCTGTCCATCGGCCTTTAATTACAAAAATACTACAGCAGGATATTCCGGGGCAAGGGGAAAGAGAGGAGCGCCGGGCAAAGGATAGGTAATCCGGGTGGCCATCTCAGGTGTGGTGGGTCAGGAGGTTCTCTGGCGGGCAATTTCGGAAAGGACGGCGCCGGCAGCCACGGATACATTAAGGGATTCAACCGGGCCCTGCGTAGGGATCCCCACGATCTCGTGACATGATTTCAGGGCGGGCCTGCTGAGGCCCTTTTGCTCATTTCCCAGGACCAGGACCACGTGCCGGTTCCAGTCGAATCGGTAGATGGACGTGGATGCATCGCCCGAGGTGCCGATGATCCAGAATCCCTTCCTGGCCAGGAGATCCAGTGTGCGTCCGATGTTGACCACCTTGGCTATCGGGATATGGGCGCAGGCTCCGGCTGCACGCTTGAGCATGGCCGGATCCATCCGGGCCGACCGGTCCGCCGGGATGATGATGCCGTGGGCACCGAAGAAGGCCGCGGTCCGGATGAGGGCGCCCAGATTCCCCTGGTCGGTAATGTGGTCGGCCACCAGGATGAGCCCGTGGCCCCCGCCCTGAAGCGCGTCTTCCACAACGCGGTCCAGCTCAGCGTAGCTGAACGCCTCTACCACGCCGACGATCCCCTGATGGGCCACACCCGGAAGGCGTCGGGAAAGCTCTGCCGAATCTTTGAAAGCGATGGGGATCTTCCGTTCTTTTGCCATCCGGAGGATTTCTTCGGATCTTCCCAGTTTTTTTCCGGACGCGATCCAGATCTCCTGAACGGTCCGGTTTCCCTGGATCAATGCCTCCCTGACCCCGTGAAAACCGGGAATCAGAGAGGGGATTTCGGATTTCCGGGGTTTCATCCGCCCAGCACCTCCATCCCTCTCTGTTCGATGGCGGTGATCCGGTCCCTGAACCGGGCAGCTTCCTCGAACTCCAGCTTTGCGGCTGCGTCGAACATTTTTTCCTTAAGCGCTTCTATCATCTTGTCCAAAGATTCCTGGTTCATGTAGACGGCTTCGTCTTCTGCCACCGTCGGAACAGTGACATAGTCGGCCTCATAGGGAGACGACAGGATGTCGTCAATATTCTTCTGAATGGATGCCGGGGTGATATGGTTCACCCGGTTGTATTCCAGTTGAATCTCGCGGCGCCGGCTGCTCTCCGAGATCGCCCGTTCCATGGAACCGGTGACGCGATCCGCGTAAAGAAGGACCGTGCCGTTGATATTCCTGGCGGCCCGGCCGCAGGTCTGTATTAGGGACCGTTCGGACCTTAGAAACCCCTCCTTATCCGCGTCCAGAATGGCCACCAGGGAGACCTCGGGGAGGTCGAGTCCCTCCCGCAACAGGTTGATCCCCACCAGGACGTCAAAGATCCCCAACCGAAGGTCCCGGATGATCTCCATCCGTTCGATGGTCTTGATATCCGAATGCATGTACTGGACCCTGACATCCAGGTCTGCATAGTACTCGGTGAGATCTTCGGCCATCCGTTTGGTCAGGGTGGTCACCAGGACCCGTTCGCCCTTTTCCACGGTTTCCCGGATCCGACCCAGGAGGTCGTCCACCTGATTGGCGGCGGGCCTGATCTCGATCTTCGGATCGATGAGCCCGGTAGGCCGGATGATCTGTTCCACGGTCAACTCGCTCTTCTGGAGTTCATAAGGCCCGGGGGTGGCCGAGACATAAATGACCTGACGGACCCGTTCCTCGAATTCCTCAAACCTGAGGGGCCGGTTATCCAGGGCCGAGGGGAGGCGGAACCCGTAGCGGACCAGGGTCTCCTTTCTGGATCGGTCCCCCCGGTACATCCCGATGAGCTGAGGCACCGTGATATGGCTCTCATCGATGAACAGGAGAAAATCTTTGGGAAAATAATCGAGAAGGGTAGGGGGGGGCTCGCCAGGACCCCTGCCGGTGAGGTGCCGGGAGTAGTTTTCGATCCCGTGGCAGTACCCCATCTCGGCCATCATCTCCAGATCGAACCGGGTCCGCTCCTCGATCCGCTGGGCCTCCAAAAACATTTCCTGCTCCCGGAAGTAGGTCAGCTGTTCGCCCAACTCCTTCTTGATTTCGCGGATGGCCCGTTCCCGGATCTCTCCGGTGGTGACATAGTGGGTGGCGGGATAGATGGCGACGCGGTTGAGGTGATGCAGGGTCTTCCCGGTCAACGGGTCGATTTCCTGAATCGATTCCACCACATCTCCAAAGAAATTAATCCTTACGGCCCGGTCTTCTTCATGGACCGGATAGATGTCGAGGACATCCCCCCTGGCGCGGAACCTGCCCCGGTAAAAATCAGTGTCGCCCCGCTCATAGTGGATGTCCACCAGTTTTCGAACCGCATCTTCCCTCGACATGACCGAATCGGTCTCGAGATAGAGGAGCATGTCGTAATAGGCCTCGGGCGAACCGAGCCCGTAGATGCATGAGACACTGGCCACGATAATGACGTCATCCCGGTCCAGAAGAGAACGGGTGGCCGCGTGTCGCATCTTGTCGATCTGTTCGTTGATGTGGGAATCCTTCTGGATATAGGTATCGGACTGGGGGATATAGGCCTCGGGCTGGTAGTAGTCATAATAGCTGACAAAATACTCCACGGCGTTGCGGGGGAAAAGACGCTTCAGTTCGCCGTAGAGCTGGCCGGCCAGGGTCTTGTTGGGAGCGATGATCAGGGCGGGCTTCCGGGAGGCCGCAATGACATGGGCCATGGTAAAGGTCTTCCCCGAGCCGGTGACCCCCAGAAGCACCTGGTTATGCAATCCCTTCCGAACGCCCTCTGTCAACGCCCGGATGGCCTGAGGCTGATCGCCGCAGGGCGCGAGATCGGTTTCGATCTCAAACATCGAGTCTCCAGGTTGTCCCCTTGGGACCGTCTTCCAGGACAACGCCCATTTTCTTGAGACGGTCGCGGATGGCGTCGGAAGCGGCCCAGTCCTTCTGTGCCCTGGCAGCGGTCCGCTTTTCGATGAGGGCCTCGATCTCCCGGGAATCGATCCGGGGGAAGGCGCCTGTCAATTGCGCGAAAAAGTCAGAAGGGGTTTCATTCAACAGGCCGAGGATGCGGCCGGCGTTCAGAAGCTGGATGCGGTCGCCTTCGAGACCCATGCGGGTATTCTCATCAGTCGATCCATCCGATGCATCCATGACCCGGTTCATCTCCCTGACCTTCTCAAAGATGAGCCCGATCGCCCCGCCTGTATTGAGATCGTCGTCCATCATCTCTAAAAAGCGTTCCATGAATGGGGAAGGGGAAGGCGCGTCAGCTCCCGCAGAGGGGGGGCCATACAGCTCTTCCAGTCGCTGAAGGGTCCTATAGATGCGAACGAGCCCTCCCTGCAGGCCTAAGACATCGTTCTTCGAAAAGTCGAGGGGACCCCTGTAATGTTTCGAGAGGAGGAACAGCCTCAGGACCTCAGGATGATATTCCTGGAGCGCGTCACGGATGGTCAGGAAATTACCCAATGACTTGGACATCTTTTCGGATTCGACGGTCACAAAGCCGTTGTGGACCCAATACCGGGCAAATCCCCCGCCGTTGGCGCAGATGGACTGGGCCCGTTCATTCTCGTGATGGGGAAAGAGGAGATCCCTGCCGCCCCCGTGGATGTCAAAGGTGGGACCCAGGTACCGATTGCTCATGACCGAACACTCCAGGTGCCATCCCGGCCTTCCGGGGCCCCAGGGACTGGGCCATTGGGGCTCCCCTGGTTTGGCGGCCTTCCACAACACAAAGTCCATCGGGTGGCGTTTATGCGCATCCACGGCGATGCGGCACCCCGCCTTCATATCCTCTAATTTCCTGCCGGAGAGCTGGCCGTATCCTTTATATGCCTCTACGGAAAAATAGACATCCGTCCCTTCGGCATAGGCATGTCCCCGATCCAGCAGAGTGGAGATCATGTGGATCATGTCGTGGACGTGTTCCGTGGCCCGGGGTTCCACATCGGCCTTCAGCACCCCCAATTTCCCCATATCCTCATAAAAGGCGTCGATGAATTCCTGGGCCAGGGCCCCGGTATCCTTGCCGGTCAGCCTTGCCCTTTCAATGATCTTGTCATCCACATCCGTAAAATTGCGGACATAGGTCACTTCATACCCCTTTGCCCGGAGATACCTCACCAAAACATCAAACACGATGGTCGACCGGGCATGACCGATATGGCAGAGATCGTATACCGTCACCCCGCACACATAGATGCCGACCTTTCCTTCCTGGAGCGGTTGAAATTCTTCTTTCTTTCGGGTTGCGGTATTGTATAGCTTGAGGGTCATTCCTCAGCTCCTTCTGAATTTTTGAGGGGACGTTCGCCTGGGCCTTGGTCATTTTGATCTTTAATGAGACTGACCACTGCAAATGCCTCCATGCCTTGACCTTTGCCGCAGAAGCCGAGGCGCTCGGAAGTGGTGGCCTTGATATTGACCCGGTCAGTGGAGACCGCCAGTATCCCGGAGAATTGTCTCCGCATGGTGTTGAGATAGGGGGCCAGCCTGGGGGCCTGTGCAACTATGGTGGCGTCCAGATTATTCAGCCGAAAGCCTTCCCCGTGCATCAGATCGGTCGCTGTTTTCAGCAGCAGAAGGCTGGAAACCCCCTTGTAAACAGGGTCGGTGTCCGGGAAATGCTGTCCGATATCTCCGGCCCCCATCGCACCGATGATGGCATCGATAAGGGCATGGGTCAGGACATCTGCATCCGAATGGCCGTCCAGGCCCAGCGAATGGGGGATTTCCACCCCCCCTAATATCAGGGGCCGGCCTTCAACCAGGCGGTGTACATCATAACCGAAACCGATGCGAAACACGGCGCCTCCTGTGAAACTTCGTCTGGATATGGGGTATCAACTCCGGATACTCGTCCCCCCACGAAAATGTCAATGGCCCGCAGGGTCGGACACCGTATGGCCCCATGTCTTTCATATAATCATTTTGCCGGAGTATGAGAAGGCTCAATGACACGTGCTGCAGTTGGTGCTGGAGCAGCCTGAACAACCGGAAGACCCTGAGGAGGGGGTAAAACTGCCGCTGCTCTTGAAGCCGCAGGCGGACATGAGACGCTTTACATCCTCTCCATTGCAGCGGGGACACGTCACGTGCGCATCATCCCCCAGAACGATGGTCTCGAACTCTTCGTTGCACTTGGCACATTTATATTCATAAATAGGCATTAGCTGTTTCCTTTCCACTCTGGATTATCCAGGCCCTCGATGACCGCGGCCGCCAGCAGGGGGAACATAATCTCATGGTGCCCCACCAGGCTGAATCCTTTTCCATTGTCGAGGGTGGGCCGGTGAACCACATTGGTCATGGGTCTGTACTGTCGAATAAAGTCCATGTTGACGGTGGTGATATTTTTGACCGAATGCCCGAGATTCCGCACCAGGGTCAGGGCCTTTAGGAAGACCTCCGGCATAATGACCGCAGAGCCGAGGTTAATGAATACGCCCCCTTCCAATTCTGAAACGAGCCTGGAGAATATCCGAAAATCGCGATGGGAGGTCTTTCCGATGGCGGCCCCATCCGCACTCGGGTGAAAATGAATGATGTCGGTTCCGATAGCGACATGCACGGTCACCGGGATGTCGAGCTCATGGGCCGTTGCCAGGAGGCTGTGGCGGTTATAGGGGAACCCCCCCTCAACCAGTATGGCCCCCACGGATTCCCCCAGGCCGAGCCCTTTGTCCGCGCCTTCGATAATGGCCCTGTTAAGTACCCTCCCGGTCTCTTCGGCCATGCCGAATCTGCCGTCTCCGATGGCCTCGGCCACATCCTCCGAGGTCTTTCCGGCCATGGCGATTTCGGCGTCATGGATAATGCAGGCGCCGTTCATGGCCAGCCCGGTGATAATCCCGCGCCTTAACAAATCGATAATGATCGGGTTGAGCCCCACCTTGATGGCATGGGCGCCCATGGCAAGGATCACCGGTTTCTTCGATGCGACGGCCGTGATAATCCGGTTGCGGATTTCCAGGAGGTCACCCGCGGCCAGGATTCCTGGCAGCGACGCCAACCATCTGCGCATGGGCAGGCCGGCGGTCCATGGATTACCGAAATCGTCGACGGTTACCTTGCTTTTCCTCTCTTCCAGAGGATAGGAAATTACCTTATTCAGGGATATGGGTTTCGGTATAGTCATAATTGCACATTGCGAATGCAGGGAGTCCGGTCCAGTCTGCAGAACGTCTCACCCTGGGGCCATATATTTACGAATCGCTCTCCAGGTGTTTCTGAAAAAGGATGTAATCCACAAGGTGACAGATGATATGCTCTGTCAGGAGATGGGCCTCCTGAACACGGGCGGTTACATCACAATTTGCAGCAAGGGCCGTGTCAACCATTTCCAAGAGGTTCCCGCCATTACATCCCAGAAGTCCCACCGTGTAAATCCCCTGCCTTTTTGCGGTCTCAACGGCTGAAATGATGTTTCTGGACGCTCCGCTGGTGCTGATGGCCAGGAGGATATCCCCTTTCATGCCGAGGGCCTTTACCTGTTTGGAAAAAACCTCGTCAAAAGAATAATCATTTCCAATACTGGTAATCACGGAGGTGTCTGTTGTCAAAGCCAGTGCAGGGAGAGGGGGGCGCTCCAGGTGAAACCGGTTGACGAATTCCGCTGCCATGTGCTGGGCATCGGCGGCGCTTCCACCGTTTCCGCAGATCAGCAGCTTACGGTCCCTCAGGAAGGCCGAGGCGATCCTTTCAGCCACGCCGACAATCGCCGATCTGTTCTCGAGGACAAACTTTTCACCGGTTTCCATACAGCTCTGCACGATGTCCTGAATGATCTGCTCCATCTCAGGCCCCTTTCTCCGGTTGACCCGGTCCGCTGAGCTCTCGAATGGCCCCCACAACCACCTTGAAATCGCCTTCCTGAATGGTCCTTATGTCGAGCATCACCCTGTCTCTCTCCAGCCTGGCAATCACAGGGGGGTCATAGGACCTGAGCCAGAGTTCCATCTGATGGGAGGAGAGGGTCCCCGGAATCAGGCAGAGGAGCCGGCTCTTTAATTCCTGAAGGGGGAGGGCCCCCCCACCGACTTTTGAGGCCCCATCTGCCAACTCTATGGAAAAGCGATCGCTCCCACAGGAATTGACCAGGGCGTACAGACGCTCGGCCTTTGCCGCCAGGGAATCATATCCCTGAGATATCATTCGGAGGGTTGGAATATTCTCTATAACCCTTTGCGGGTCCCTGTAGAGCCTGAGGATTTCTTCCAGGGCCAAAAGCGTCAATTTGTCGATTCGAAGGGCCCGGTTCAGTGGATTCTTGCGGATCGCCTCCACCAGGGCCCTCTGTCCCAGGATAATCCCTGCCTGAGGACCGCCCAGCAGTTTATCGCCGCTGAAGGTGACCAGACCGGCCCCCTGCGCCAATGCCTCCTGTACGGTGGGTTCCTTGATCAAGCCATAGGTGGAGAAATCGATCAGACACCCGCTCCCCAGATCTTCCATAACCGGCACCCCGTGCCGATCTCCCAGGTGAACGAGCTCAGAAAGGGGGACGTCGGAGGTAAACCCCACCACCTGAAAATTACTGGTGTGGACCTTGAGCAGGAGCGCCGTCTCAGGGCCGATAACCTCTGCATAATCCCTAAGATGGGTCTTGTTGGTGGTCCCCACCTCCACCATCCGTGCCCCGCTCTTGCGCATGACGTCCGGGATACGGAACGACCCGCCTATCTCCACCAACTGTCCGCGAGACACCACCACCTCGCGGCCTCTGGCCATGGTTTCCAGGGCGATTAGCACGGCCCCCGCATTGTTGTTGACCACCATGGCGGCTTCCGCCCCGGTCAACTCCTTAAGGATCTCCTCAACGTGCACATACCGGCTCCCCCGTTGACCCCGGGCCAGGTCATACTCAAGATTGCTGTACCCGCCGGCAATGGACTGGAATTTCTCGATCACCTTTTCAGGGAGGATGGACCGGCCCAGGTTGGTATGAACGATAACGCCGGTGGCATTGATGACCCTTCTGAGACTGGGTCTGGATATCACTGTCAGGGTTTTGATCACTCGGAAGGAGACCGATTCAACATCCAGTCCGCCCGCTGTTTCTGAAATTCTTCCTTCCTTGATGTCTGTTCGAAGCAGGTCAAGCACCTGATGGATGGCCTTCAGGACGAGTGCCTTTGGATGGGACGTCAGCGCCCTTTGAACGGCCGGATGGATCAGTAATTGGTCTACGCCGGGTATCTGCCTGAATAACAGCTGCTTGTCTGTAGTCATGACGCTGCACACTCCTGAGGCACCTTATTGACTCTCTTTATCACGGGTCTTCCCTGGAGCGCTACTATAGGAGACTTTTGTCGGAGCGTCAAATGTTTCGTAACCCGTGCAGCAGTCCGCCTGTGCATGGCCGGCCCCCCCTCTTTTTGTGACGTTGGTAGCTTATTCCCTGGTCTTCTGTCATGAAAAACAAGAAAACATGGCCGTCCTTCCTTCGCACGCTTAGCCTTCCGTCATTCCGGCACGATTCCAGCCGGAATCCAGAAATACGGCGGACTGGATTCCGGCCAAGGGCATGCCGGAATGACGGGACAGCACACAGCCGTTTTGGTTGCGGATATCCGCTTTAGTAATATATTTCCAATAACTGCCCTGCACCCTGGGGAGAAGCTGGCGCCGTATCGGTAAGCGTACGAAAGATTTCCGGGAGTTGCACCAATACCTTTTTTTATCTGCGACTGTCAGCCCGCCTTAAGCCCTGTTCTCTGGTGGCTGGCAGGTCGTGAAAAAAACCGCACCTGTTACCAGTAAATGAGGATTTGTGGTTATGATATCCTCACAATTTTCCGGTGTGTACCGAAAAGCTGAACCAGGGGGAATGGGTTTCGGGAAAATTTATGTTGCAAAGGAGATGAAGGCCTGTTATATTATCTTTTTTAAATGGTGGATGTAGCTCAGTTGGTAGAGCACTGGGTTGTGGCCTCAGTGGTCGAGGGTTCGAGCCCCTTCATCCACCCCAAGATAACCACTAAGGGGTGAGTTTAAAAACTTAACCCCTTATTTTTTAGTGCCTGAACGAAAACCCCGTTCAGGCACTATTGAATATTCAAGAATTGAAAAGTGAAAATTGATGGAACAAAATTTACATTAACAGAACCTCTTCTCATGGTTCACTGTTTCTTGATTTTCCGGGTTTCCGTTCGGGTACTATTTATATTGAAAAGGCCGCCACGCACCTTTTTTCCCTCCAAGCAGCTCGCCTTTAAAAAATCCGAATGATAATTTTTCCAGTGAATGCGATGTTGAAATTGACTCGATAAGCGATATCTGATATTTTAATAAATTATCCCAATTTCCGGAGGCGCATTTCATGGACTACAAGCAAACCCTCAATCTGCCCAACACCCCATTTCCGATGAAGGCGAACCTGGTGAAACGGGAACCGGAAATCCTCGAGAGATGGGAGCGCATGGATCTCTACAGGATCATCCGAGAATCCTCCACCGGTCGAAAACGCTATATGCTGCATGACGGTCCCCCTTATGCCAACGGCAATATCCATATGGGTACCGCCTTTAACAAGGTGTTGAAGGATATCATCGTCAAATCAAAGCAGATGTCCGGGTTTGATGCGCCCTATGTCCCGGGCTGGGACTGCCACGGCCTCCCCATAGAGCACCGGGTGGATGGTGAACTGGGGCCCAGAAAGCTGGAAATGTCACAGGTGGAGATTCGCAGGTTCTGTCGTAAATATGCTGAAAAATTTATCGATATCCAGCGGAATGAGTTCAAACGACTGGGCGTCCTGGGGGAGTGGGACAAGCCCTATCTCACCATGAATTATCCTTATGAGGCCACCATCGTCAGAGAATTCGGCAAATTCGCACTGAACGGGAGCCTGGTGAGGAGCAAAAAACCGATATACTGGTGCATCTCGTGTAAGACGGCCCTGGCCGAGGCGGAGGTGGAATATGACGAACATCGCTCCCCTTCTATCTTTGTCAAATTTCCGATGGCATCCGAACTGGACCAGTTGGACCCGAAGTTGAAGGGAAAAAAGGTTTCCATTGTGATCTGGACCACCACGCCCTGGACACTCCCTGCCAATCTGGCCGTGGCCCTTCACCCGGGTTTTAAGTACGCGGCGGTTGAAACCGACCCTAATGAAGTCCTGATCTTGGCGGAAGGGCTCGTGAATTCCTGCATGCGCACCTTCGGTATAAATTCCTATGAGATCCTCAATCAGTATAAGGCCTCCGATCTGGAAGGCCTTGAGGCGAAACACCCGTTATATGACCGACGGTCTGTGATTGTCCTGGCCCCTTATGTGACATTGGAGGCGGGAACCGGATGTGTTCACACCGCCCCCGGACATGGGCGGGAGGACTATGAGACGGGACTTCAATATAATCTGGAGGCCTATTCCCCTGTGGATGACGCAGGCCGCTTTACCCCGGACGTTGAATACTTTGCCGGAATGGAGGTATTTGAGGCGAATCGGGCGGTCAATGACAAGCTCAAAGAGGTGGGGGCACTCCTCAAGGAGGAGGGCATCTCCCACGAATACCCCCACTGCTGGCGGTGCAAAAAGCCCGTAATTTTCCGCTCCACAGAACAATGGTTTATCTCTATGGAGAAAAACAATCTCAGGAAGAACGCCCTGGATGCCATCAGAAAGGTCTCCTGGATACCGTCATGGGGAGAGGACCGGATTTTTAAAATGATCGCCAACCGGCCGGATTGGTGTGTTTCCCGCCAGAGGGCATGGGGCGTTCCAATCACCGTGCTCTTCTGCCAAGATTGCGGCGAACCCTTGGTCTCGCAGGAGATCATCGATCATGTGGCCGCTATGGTTGAAACATCCGGGGCGGATATCTGGTTTATGAAGTCTGAACAGGAGCTGGTCCCCCCGGGGGTACAATGCCCTAAATGCGGATCGGATCGGTTTAGGAAAGAGACCGATATCCTCGACGTCTGGTTCGACTCGGGCGTCAGTTATGCAGCGGTGATGGAGAACCGGAGCTATCTGGACAGCCCGGCAGACCTCTATCTGGAAGGGAGCGATCAGCATAGGGGGTGGTTTCACAGTTCGCTCCTCTGCTCGGTCGGGACCCGCAACCAGGCCCCGTACAAGAATGTCCTGACGCACGGCTTTGTGGTGGACGGGGCGGGCAAGGCCATGCACAAGTCGGCTGGCAACGTAATTTCGCCCGAGGCGTTGATAAAGAAGTACGGTGCTGAAATCCTGCGACTCTGGGTGGCGGGAGAAGATTACCGGGACAACATCCGTCTATCAGAAGAAATCCTTCAGCGGTTGACAGAGGCCTATCGCCGGATCCGGAATACCTGCCGCTATCTTTTAGGCAATTTGAATGATTTTGAGCGCGGAAAGGACCAGGTCCCTTACCAGGAGATGGAAGAACTGGACCGCTGGGCCCTCAGTCGGGTTCAGGGATTGAGTCAGCGGGTTCTGAAGGCATACGAAGACTTTAATTTTCATCTGGTCTATCACAATCTCCACAACTTCTGCGTACTGGACCTCTCATCCTTTTATTTGGACATCATCAAAGACCGGTTGTATACATCTCCAAAGACATCCCGGGCAAGACGCTCGGCCCAGACTGCCATGAATGAAATTCTGGAGGTTCTGACCCGGCTGATGGCCCCTGTTCTCTCTTTTACCGCCGATGAAATCTGGCAGTATATGGAGGACGTAAAAGATCGGGCCCAAAGTGTCCATGCCGATTGTTTCCGTCCGGTAAACGACGCATACAGAGATCCGGAATTGGAAAGGGTGTGGGAACAGATTATCGCTGTTCGAAAAGAGGTCACCAGGATCCTGGAAATCGCACGAAAAGAAAAGCGGATCGGCCACTCTCTGGATGCATCTGTACGTTTAGGTGTTTCCGAGGAATTAAATGATTTATTAGCAAGTTACGTATCCCAACTAAAGTTTATATTTATTGTTTCATCAGTGGTGATGGTAGATATCGACCAGATGGATGGGGGGCATGAGAGTGAGCTGGTCCCCGGACTGAAGGTGGCGGTGTCTTCCGCAACCGACCCCAAGTGCGAACGGTGCTGGGTCCATGATCCCTCTATCGGGGAGGACAGTCAATATCCCACGATCTGCAAGCGATGCCGGAACGTTTTAGAAGAAATTACACCTTGATGATCGGTCCCGCCCTTGGCGTGGTCATCCTGGATCAGATAACAAAGGCAATGATTACCGGTGCCTTGAAGGTTCACGAGTCGATACCTCTGATACAGGGTTTCTTTAATCTGGTCCACGTCAGAAACCGGGGCATGGCCTTCGGGCTTATGAGCAGGTCCCATGCGGATGCGGCCTTCTGGTTTCTGGTGGGGGCCAGTTGCGTCGCCATCGGGCTGTTGCTTTTCTGGTTTTTCCGCCTCAAAGGTGACGATACCCGGATGACGCCGGGACTTTCACTGATCCTGGGCGGTGCCATCGGGAACCTGATCGATCGGATTCGGTTCCGAGAAGTGGTGGATTTTCTCGATGTTTTCTGGGGCCCCTACCACTGGCCCGCATTCAACGTGGCGGACGCGGCCATCACCATCGGCACCATCTGGGTGGCCATCACGATAATTTCCCGGCCGTCATCCGCGGATTGACTGCGTTAAAAAAAGTCCTGCAAATATAATAATATCCGGGGTGCGTCATGTTTCCAGATCTTTTTTCCATAGGTCCGTTTAGCCTCCATACTTACGGCCTTTTTGTGGCCACCGGCTTTCTGGTCGGTCTCATGGTGGCCATCAAGATCGGAAAGTCCGAAGGGATACCGCCGCAGCAGACCACGGATATCGGTTTTCTGATGATCGTGGCCGCCATCGCTGGATCCAGGATCATGTATGTCCTCATGAATCTCTCTTATTATATGGAACGGCCAACGGATATTTTCAAGATGTGGCAGGGAGGGCTTGTTTTTTCAGGGGGGATTGTCTGTGTGGTATTGGCGGTTGTGTGGTATACCAGGAGGCATCAGCTTTCATTCTGGAAAATGACCGATATGTGGGCGCCTGCAATGGCCATCGGTCAGGCCATCGGCCGAATCGGCTGCTTTATGGCCGGATGCTGCTATGGTAAACCCACAGGGTCCAGTTGCGGGGTGGTGTTTACAGACCCCCATTCGCTGGCGCCCTTGAACATCCCCCTCCATCCGACGCAGCTCTACTCCTCTGCCGGCAATTTCATTATTTTTGTTATCCTTCTATTGCTTCACCGCAAAAAGACCTTCGACGGACAGGTCTTTCTCTGGCTCCTGGTGCTGCACAGCACGGCACGCCTTTTTGTGGAGCGTTTCAGGGGGGATGACCGGGGAATGCTGCTGGGAAGCGGCATGACCATCACCCAACTGGTCACGCTGGTGATCCTCATTGCCGCCATCGTGACGCTCTTCATCTTCAAGCGGCGGGGGGCCGGGAATTAAGAGGCTCCGCGGATCAGCTGGAGATGCGGCGATAATCGCCAATGGCCGCTTCACCCTTCCTTCTTGGCCTTGATATGGACAACGGCCTTTTTGATCCTCTCGATCACCTTATTCTTTCCCAGCACTTCCATGACTTCAAAGATTCCAGGGCTGGCCGTCCGGCCTGTGAGCGCGACCCTGAGCGGCTGGGCAAGTTTCTTGAGCGGGACCTGTTCCGCAGCCAGGAATTCCGCAAAGAGGGTTTCGATGCCCTTCCGATCGAAATGGGAGAGGACTTCAATCCTGCCACACAGCGATTCAAACAGGTCCACAACATCCTGTTTCAGAAACTTGTTATCGCCTTTTTTTTCATAATCGATATCATCGGACAAGCAGAAACGGGCGCCTTCAACCATGTCGACCAAGGTCTTACTCCGAACCTTGAGTATAGAAGCGACAGCGGCGATTTTCTCAATATCGAGACCCTGGAACCCCTCTTTTTCCAGAAAAGGCCTCAGGCGTTCTGCCAGGAACCGGTCTGAAGACTCCCGGATATGCCAGGCATTGAGGTCCAAGAGTTTTTCTGCATTGAAGACCCCTGCAGCCTTGCCCACGTGGTCCAGTGAGAATTTTTCTATCAATTCTTCCATGGAGAATTTCTCCTGATCCCCATGGGACCATCCCAATCTGGCCAGTCCATTCAGGAGCGCATGGGGGAGGTACCCCATCTCCCGATACGCCAGGACCGACATGGCCCCGTGTCGTTTGCTGAGCCTGGTTCGGTCAGGCCCAAGGATCATCGGCAGATGCGCGTATTGGGGAATCGGTTCTTCAAGGGCCTTGTAGATCAATATCTGGCGCGGGGTGTTGTTGACGTGGTCATCTCCTCTGATGATATGGGTCATCCCGAGGCTGATGTCGTCGGCCACCACCGCAAGGTGATAGGTGGGGCTTCCGTTCGATCTGCGGATGACGAGGTCGTCAAGTTCCTCGTTATTGAAGCGAATCGGACCTTTTACCAGATCATTGAACTGCGTGATCCCTGCGTGTGGGGTCTTGAGCCTGACGACCGATCCCTGGGCCGGGCAGAGACCCAGGTCCCGGCAGGTGCCGTTGTATTTGGGTTTGAGTCCTTTTTTTCTGGCCTCCTCCCGTTGTCGATCCAGGGTTTCAGGTGAACAATGACAGTGGTAGGCCTCGCCTTTCTCAAGAAGGCGATCAATCACCTCGTTATAGATATGGTATCTGCGGGACTGGAAATACGGTCCTTCATCCCAGTCAAGGCCGAGCCACTCCATCGACTCCAGAATAGCGGTTGTGGCCTCTTCTGTTGATCTCTGTTCATCGGTGTCTTCAATCCGCAGGATGAATTTCCCACCCCGCTGCCGGGCAAAAAGCCAGTTGAACAGGGCCGTCCGGGCCCCCCCGATATGAAGATAGCCGGTGGGGCTGGGTGGAAACCGGGTCACCACGTTCGTATTTGACATAACGGCCAACGTATCCTCCGCTCAATGAAAATCATCAATTCAACCTGAATAGATGATTTAAGTGAATTTAAAAAAGCGTTGCTTATATGCGTGACCTTCTCTTCTGTACAGCAAAAGGTCTCTTCGATATTGCAACCGGCGATGCCCCTCTTGAATCGTATGGGGGCCAGCGCCACTCTTCCCAATCGAGATATCCTCTTCCCCCATGTTCCAGCCGGAACAGAATGTCCGGCCGCCGGCGCCTCTCTGACCCTCGAGTTTCACTCGGGCTTTTGCGGCACGAAAAAGGATCAGTCATCCGTTGAATAAACCCAGTTGTAATGGAGCGGAGTTGCGTGAAGGGCCTCCAGTTTGGGATGGAGGAGTTCGTTTCTAAGGGTAAGCCAGTTGTACGCCGGCCGGATTTTTCTCAGCTTGCCGTCTTTCGGCGGTCTTGAATGGGTCGTATAGGAATAGGATGCCTCAAGGATGCCCAGGCAGGAACCGTCTCCGTCGTAAAGGTAGTTGGACCGAAGGCCATCCAGGGGGATATTCTGCGCCTTGGACAGTGCGGCGATCTGGTTTTCATTAAATTGTATCAGAAAAAATTTTGATACGCCCCTTTCAGAATATCTGTACATGGTCCGTGACTCTGCACTCGACACATATACCGTTGAGACGGAATCCAGTTTCCTCAATAGCTGGGCTGCAATGAGACCGGCCGTTCGTCTTCCCCCGACGCTGTGATGACAGCCGTAATATTCGAAGAGTTTGTTTTGGAGAATCCGGGCTTCTTTCTCTCCATTTTCATACAGATTGTTCTGAATATACTTGAGCCATTTGGCCAGATCTTCCGAAGCATCCGCAATAGGCCAGTCGATTTTGACATGAAAATGGGTGAGGGCATACCGGTTTTTCTTCTTGACAGTGGGATCCTGCTGTATGAGCAGGGCATAATCGATATCCAATAGGTTTTCAAGAAGATCAAAAAATCCGGGACTCTCAAAATAGCGGAGGTTTTGATGGAAGGCCTTGTAAAGCGTGAATTCGGGCAAGTATTGAAGGTTTTTTTTGACGATACTGTTTTCCGGAGAAAACCGGATATAATTTTTCAATTCCGTGCTGAGCACGCCTTCGCAGAGGATGACAAGAAAGGTGTTGAAAAATTCCGACTCCTTTTCCATCTTTTTTGATTTGGGTTTAAGTTCGCTTTTTTCAACAAAGCTGTATTGCGCCCCATTTTTCTGGTAATTATAAAAAGAGTCTATCATTGAGATCTTCATGAGACGGCGTTCGAGCGCGTCTCTCAGCAGCTCGTAAATCGAGCGACGCAACCGTTCATAATAGCTTAACTGTTCTCTGTATTTCCACATGAAAAAATCGTCCCGGCACCCGCGCCGCAGGTATGCCTTTAAAAAATAATAAATTCCATCAATGACAGGTCAATTGATAATCTTAACCACAGGGATGTGTGGGATATTTCGATGCTCCATCCCGGCCTTCAGCGGGATGGGTCCTGTCGCAGAGATCGGGCCTCTGGTTCGTAGTGCCGGGCCTACGCCCCGGAGGGCAAAAGGGGCATGTTCAGAGGTTCTGCCTAATCTATTTTACTCTGGGCACAATTCGATACAAAATTGAGGTATGATATTATTTGAAAATGTGCTAAGTGTCAATAAAAAAAGAAACTTTTCCGGATGGAGAGATCTCCTTGCAAGTGTTCCCCGGAGGGTGTTCCCGAAACAGCCTACATAAATATATTGACAAAATAGGAATTTTTCATATATTCACTAACTTTTGCCTTCAAACGCATCGGATGTGCCCATTTCAAATGTGGGTCACCACCCAATGATTATTCGTTTAAAAGAGATACTGCAGGCGCCCCGTCACATTGACCTCAGTTTTGGATCGAACTGGTGGCGGATGGAGGATTCCGGTGACCCGGTCCTGGATCTTGACGGGCCTTTGGAGGTTCATCTGACGATTTTCAAGGAAGGAGGCCACTATGTTGTGGACGGCAGCCTTTCAGGTAAAATCCGAGTAAGGTGCGACAGATGTCTGGAAGTCTATTCCCGTGAAGTTCAGTCTGATTTCAGACTCCTTCTTGCGTCTCCGCTCCCTGAACCGATCGGCAGCGAGATTGTGCTCTCGGAAGAAGATATGTCGGTCGACTTCTCAGCTGATGATGCAATTGAGATAGATCACCTTGTCAGAGAACAACTCTATCTCACCTTGCCGATAAAATTTCTGTGCCAGGAGCGTTGCCGAGGGCTTTGCCCCGTGTGTGGGATAAACCTGAATCAGGAAGAATGCACATGCCGGACGAAAAGGGGGCATCCGGCATTTTTGAAGTTAAAGGAACTGGAATTGAACAGAGATTAAATCTGGTATTAATCACATATATCTTGAGCCATCCGTCGGGAATATCGATTTCCGCCGGAGGTGAAGCGGAGTGAATTTTAAGTCATGGCTGTACCCAAAAAAAAGAAATCAAAGTCTAAGCGGGATACGAGACGTGCCCACGATGCCATCCAACTGCCTAATACCGGCACTTGCCCACAGTGTCACGAGCCTGTTTTGCCTCATCATGTGTGCCCCGAGTGCGGGACCTACAGGGGTAAAACAATCATAAAAATTAAAGAGAGCTGATATGAACGTGGCCGTGGACGCCATGGGGGGTGATCATGCCCCTGGATTGGTGGTTCAGGGTGCATTGGATGCTGTTGCTGAACTCGGCATCCATATCATTCTTGTCGGTCATGAGAAGAGGGTGGCAGAGGCGCTCAATGGTCATCCGGTGGATAGTCATATTTCCTTCCATCACTGCGAAGATGTCGTGCGAATGGAGGAGTCGCCGCTTAAGGCCTTGCGCAAAAAAAAGGACGCCTCAATCCGGGTTGCGTTTGAACTCGTAAAAAGCGGCCATGCGGACGCCGTGATCAGTGCCGGCAATTCAGGGGCAACACTGGCTGCCGCCGTCATGACATTGGGCCGGATGAAAGGGGTAGACCGACCTGCGATCGCGGGCATTCTCCCTACAGAGAGGGGCCCCATCGTGCTGATCGATGTCGGTGCCAATGTAGATAGCAGGCCATCTCACCTTTTTCAATTCGGGGTGATGGCCAACGCCTTCGCCTCTTCTTGTCTCGGAATAAGCGACCCGACGGTGGGGCTTCTGAGCATCGGCGAGGAAGAAGGTAAGGGAAATGAACAGGTCCGCCTGGCGCGGGAGCTGTTTGTCAAGAGTGACCTCAATTTTGTAGGAAACGTGGAGGGACGCGACATTCTTTCAGGCAAGGTCAAGATCATTGTCTGCGACGGGTTTGTCGGAAACGTGGTGCTGAAATTGACCGAGGGGACAGTGGCGGCCATGGGACAGGTCATTGAAAGGGAATTGATGGGGTCTTTCTTAGGCCGGGCCGCCTTGATGCTGGGCCGCAATGCCATCTATAACTTCATTCGGAAACTGGATTATGAGGAGCATGGCGGGGCTCCCCTGCTGGGCATCAACGGTGTCGGGATGATCTGCCATGGAGGGTCTTCGGCCAAAGCAATCAAAAATGCCATCTCCATCGCGGTTCAGTATGTGAACAACCGGGTCCTCGAAAAAATGACGCTTCAATTGCAGACATCCAAATCCTGCTAATCAGATCAATGGGGAAAACCATGGAGCACTCACGCTCAAGAGTCGTTGTTATTACTGGAGGGTCCAGAGGAATCGGGCGCTCAGTGGCCTTCAAATTTGCGAAAGAAGGCGCCCGGATTATTCTGGCCCACTTTGATGCAGACGAGTCTGCGGCCCGGGAGACTCTGGACAACCTGGAGAGTAAAGGGATAACCGCAGAGGCCCACAAGCTGGACGTATCTTCATTCGAATCCGTAGATCACTGGTTCGGGGATATTTTCACGCGATTTGAGGGCGTTGATGTCCTCGTGAACAATGCCGGCATCACCAGGGACACCCTTTTGATGCGAATGGGTGAAGAGGAGTGGGATGCCGTTTTAGGCGTGAATCTGAAGGGTGTATTCAACTGCACCCGGGCCGTTGTACGGCCCATGATAAAACAGAGAAGCGGGCGGATTGTTAATATTACCTCCGTTGTGGGACAGATTGGAAATGCGGGACAAGCCAATTATGCCGCTTCCAAGGCCGGGGTCATGGGCTTGACCAAGACGACCGCCCGCGAGTTGGCCGGAAGGGGCATTACTGTTAACGGGGTGGCCCCGGGGTTCATTGACACCGAAATGACGGCCGCGCTCTCTGACAAAGTCAAGGAGAGTTTCCTGAGCCAGATTCCAATGGGGAGAATGGGGATGCCCGACGATGTGGCCGAGACCGTATACTGGCTCTGTTCCGATGCCGCCGGCTATATCACCGGACAGATTATTCATGTAAATGGCGGGATGTATATGTAGCGGGGGCGTCCTCTTGCCCGGCATCCGGATAGCCGTACAAGGTCATGTCTTCGGTCGTGAATACCGGCTTCAAAATGATGCCTGAATATCCGGGCTCTAATATCCCTATATCAAATATGCGACACAGTCGATTTTTCGCGGTAATGCGAACATCATTTAAATTATGGAGGTAACGGTTTATGTCAGCAGTTGAGGACAAAATTAAAAAGATCATTTGTGAACAGTTGGACGTTGGCGAAAAGGATGTCGTTCCGGAGGCGTCGTTTGTGGATGATTTGGGTGCCGATTCATTGGACCAGGTGGAATTGATCATGGCGATGGAAGAAGAGTTTGACGTCTCTATCCCGGATGAAGATGCAGAAAAAATAGGGACCGTGCAGGATGCCATTGACTATATCCAAAAGGCGCTTGAAAAATAGTCTGTGGCCGGCCTCCTGAGAGCCTCATCAGAACGCAGGGTCTCGACGTTCACACGTCCCGCCGCAGACATGCAACATCGAACAATAGCATCTGAAGGAGCAGGAAGATGGCCAGAAGGGTTGTGGTAACAGGTCTGGGGATGGTTACTCCCCTGGGAACCGGTGTCGAGAAAAGCTGGGAAGCGGCATGCTCCGGTGCGTCGGGGATTGCTCCGATCACCAAGTTTGACGTGTCGGGATTTTCCTCGCAGATTGCCGGTGAAGTCAAAGACTTCAGATCACAGGACTTCATGGATAAACAGGAGATCCGGCGCTTCGATATATTCATCCACTATGCCATTGCATCAGCAAGGATGGCCCTGGAGGATTCGGGGTTGAGAATCGACGCCGGCAACTGCCATCGGGTCGGCTGTGTGACCGGAACCGGTCTGGGCGGGCTTACCATGCTGGAAAATTATCACTCCATCCTCTTAGAGAGAGGACCGAAGCGCATCAGCCCGTTTTTTATCCCCGGAATCATTGCCAATATGGTCCCCGGACAGATCGCCATCGAGTTTGGGGCCAAAGGACCCAATCTCTCTATCGAGACGGCGTGCGCAGCCAGCGCGCATGCTATCGGCGAATCCTTCCGGATGATACGGGACGGCATTTCAGATGTCATGATCACCGGTGGCGCAGAGGCGGTTATTACGCCCCTGGCCCTCGGAGGCTTCTGCTCCATGCGTGCGCTTTCCACAAGGAATGATGCACCGGAAAAGGCCTCCAGACCTTTTGATCTGAATCGGGATGGGTTCATCATGGGTGAAGGTTCCGGCATACTCATTCTGGAGGATCTGGAGACCGCGCTCGAAAGGGGTGCAAAGATCTACGCCGAGGTCGTCGGCTACGGACTGACAGCGGATGCCTATCATGTGTCAGCGCCCGACCCCGAGGGGGAAGGGGCGATTCAATGCATGAAAATGGCCCTTGATTTTGCAGGACTAACCCCTGAGAGGATCGATTATATCAATGCCCACGGCACCTCTACAAAACTAAACGACCTGTCTGAAAATAAGGCCATAAAGGCGGTATTCGGAGCGCACGCGTACAAACTCTGTATCAGTTCCACAAAATCGGTCACGGGGCATCTCCTCGGCGGGGCAGGGGGAGTGGAGGCCATTTTTACGGCACTGACCTTAAAAAATGGAATCATTCCCCCAACCATGAATTATGAGACCCCTGATCCGGAATGCGATCTGGATTATGTGCCCAATGTTGCACGGAAGGCGGATGTCAAGCTGGCCATGTCTAATTCATTCGGCTTTGGCGGCACCAACGCCAGCCTCATCTTAAAGGCCTATGAAGAAAATTAGATAAGAACTCATCCCCTTTTCCCCTGTTTTCAAATTCGCAACGCCTTCATGAAAATCGAGGTTTGGCTAAACAAAGCGATGGTAAACGGACAAAGACTCATAGATCTGGACCCGGAAGTCTATAACGCGATCAGCGCGGAACTGAAAAGAGAACAGCGCACCCTGGTCATGATTGCTTCGGAGAACTATGCCAGCCGTGCCGTAATAGATGCCCAGGCCAACGTGATGACCAATAAATATGCAGAGGGCTATCCCGGAGCCCGTTATTACGGCGGGTGTGAATCCGTGGACAGGGTTGAAATACTGGCAATTGATCGGGTGAAACGGTTATTTGGTGCCGAGTATGCAAATGTACAGCCCCATTCCGGTTCTCAGGCGAATATGGCCGCTTATCTGGCCTTTCTCACGCCCGGCCACACCATCATGGGCATGGATCTCTCCCATGGAGGGCATTTGACCCATGGGAGTCCTGTGAACTTTTCAGGTAAATTTTTCAAGACGGTTTTTTATGGGGTAGATCCAAAAAGCCACCTGATAGATTATGGTAAGGTGAGAACACTGGCCAGGGAATGCAAGCCTCAGATGATTGTGGCCGGGGCGAGCGCCTACCCCAGGCGCATCGACTTTGCGGAATTCGCAGATATTGCACGTGAATGCGGAGCATATCTCATGGTGGACATGGCGCATATCGCCGGGCTGGTGGCTGCCGCGCTCCATCCCTCACCCGTTGGAAACGCCGACGTCATCACCTCCACCACCCATAAGACCCTGAGAGGCCCCAGGGGCGGATTCATCCTCTCTTCTGAAAAATATGGTGCCAGACTGGATAAGGGCGTTTTCCCCGGTACGCAGGGGGGGCCATTGATGCATGTGATCGCGGCCAAGGCGGTTGCATTCGGAGAATCCCTTGATCCGTCTTTTGTCGATTACCAGAAACAGGTGGTTATAAACGCGAGGGTGCTCGCAGAGGCGCTTATTGGACGTGGTTTTGAGCTGGTATCGAGAGGTACCGATACTCACATGGTCTTAATTGACCTGACGGCAAAAGGGATCACAGGCCTGGAGGCAGAGCAACGTCTTGGAAACGCCGGAATTGTTGCAAATAAAAATAGCGTCCCCTTTGACCGGCGGGGTCCCAAGATAACGAGCGGTCTGAGACTGGGCACGCCGGCCCTTACGACTCGGGGCCTTAAGGAACCTGAAATGAAACAGATCTCGGCCGTGATCACGGACCTGCTGGAAAACCCAAAGGACGCCCGGATTCTGGAGCGGGCTCAGGGAATCGTCTCCGATCTATGCAACAGCTTCCCGATATATGATCAGGATTGCGGAATTCAGGGATTGAGAAATTTTTGGGGAAGATCTTAACTCGCTGTAGGTGGCCTTATGCCCAGACCTTCCTGGGACGAATATTTCATGTCCATCACCGAGATGGTGGCCACTCGATCCACATGTCTCAGACGGTTTGTGGGCGCTATCCTGGTCAAGGATAAGAGGATCCTTGCGACCGGCTACAATGGTGCACCCGCCGGTCTCAAACACTGTGAGGAGACCGGCTGCCTTCGAGCGAATGGGTCTGTACCTTCCGGTATGAGGCATGAACTCTGCCGGGGGTTGCACGCGGAACAGAACGCCATTATTCAGGCGGCCTGCTACGGAATTTCCATTCGCGGATCCACTCTCTACTGCACGAATAAGCCCTGTATCATCTGCTCCAAAATGATTATCAATGCGGGCATCAGAACCGTGTTCTATAAGGAGGGATATGATGATCCGCTGGCCGACAAAATGCTGGCTGAGGCCGGCGTCCAGATTGTGAGGTTTCCTCCGTGATTTGTCCCTACTGTACCAAAATCGACAATAAGGTGATCGATTCCCGACTCAGCAAGGATGCCAGGACCATTCGACGGAGACGGGAGTGTATTGCCTGCGGCCGCAGATTTACCACCTTCGAGAGGCTGGAAGACGTCCTTCCGATGGTGGTCAAAAAGGACGGCAGGCGTGAGGCGTTCAGCCGCGAGAAGATCATATCCGGTATTCGGCAGGCATGCCAGAAACTGCCGATCAGTGTGGCTCGGATCGAAGAGTTTGCAGATTCTCTCGAGACCCAGTTCCAGGATCTGGGCAAAAAGGAAATTAACAGTTCGGAGATTGGGGAACGGGTCATCAATACGCTGAAGGAATGGGATGAAGTCGCCTATGTCCGGTTCGCTTCTGTATACAGGCAATTCAAGGATATCAATGAGTTTATGTCGGAACTTGAAGAGATACTTAAGGCCAAGCAGGACATGGGGAATCCCCGATCCGTATAAACCGCGAAAAGTGCCGAATGACTCCCGATGTGATTCCCCGAAACAAACCCCGTTGAAACTATCCACCAATGAGAAAAGATCCGAATAAAATGGATGCCGAATTCATGAGGCTGGCTCTTCGAGAGGCGCGAAAAGGTTCAGGCCGGACCTCGCCTAATCCTGCGGTAGGGGCGGTCATTGTTAGAAATGGAACAGTCGCCGCAAAGGGATATCACAGACAGGCGGGCCTCCCCCACGCAGAGGCGGAGGCATTAAACCGGTTGGGAAACCGGTCCCCGGGAGATACCCTTTATGTCACCCTGGAGCCCTGCAATCACACGGGTAAGACGCCGCCCTGCACCGAGGCGATACTTAAGAGCGGCATCCGAAGGGTGGTGGTCGGAATGAAAGATCCGAATCCACAGGTGACCGGCGGAGGGTGTGAATTCCTGGAGGCCCATGGTATTGAGGTGACGGTGGGTGTTCTGGCGGCCGAATGCCGGCGGCTCAATGAAGATTTTCTGAAATTTATTGGAGACGGACAACCCTTTGTGATCGCAAAGTCGGCCATGACCCTGGACGGGTGGATTGCAACCTCCACCGGTCACTCAAAATGGATCACCAACGAGGAATCCAGAGCCTTTGTGCACCGTCTGAGAGACAGGGTGGATGCCGTTATGGTGGGAATCGGAACGATTCTTGCGGACGACCCCTCCCTGACCACGCGACTGAAAAGGGGGAGAGGGAGAGATCCTCTTCGAATTGTAGTGGACACACACTGCAGGATCCCGCGCAATGCAAAGGTTTTAAGGCAGCATTCTTCTGCCGATACCCTGATCGTAACGGGTGAAGGTGCGGAGGCCGCGGATCTCCGGTCTTTTCGAGAAAGCGGGATGTCCACTGTCACATGCCCGGTGAGGGAGGGTAAAATCGATCTCGAGGCATTGATGAAACAGTTGGGAAAGATGTCTGTCATGAGTGTCCTGGTGGAAGGGGGCGCCGCCCTCACCGGATCCATGATCAGAGGGAGATTGATCGACAAATTCTACCTTTTCAAAGCGCCCAGGCTCCTTGGCGGAGATGACGGCATTCCGATGGCAGTCGGCCCGGGCCCCAAGAAGATGGAGGATTCCATGGTCCTGAAAGAAATCCGGGTGAGAAGATTTGGAGATGACATCTTGATAAGGGGATACCCCTCGTATTGAATTTGAGAGAGGTTGAGACGGGCATACCACAAATGGAGCGCGCCTGAACAAACATTTCCCAGGAGTCAATTCTCATTCTCGAACACGGTCGATCACTTGGCCGGCAGCCTGCCGATAATCCGTTCCCAGAGATCCGTCAGTACCGGCCCAGCCTTTTGGGATGCGGTGATTACATCTTCCATTGAGGTCTGCTCCATGCAGTCGGGAAGATTTACATTGGTGATAACGGCGATAGCGAGGACCCTGAGGCCGCAGTGGACCGCGACAATGGTTTGTGAAACCGTGGACATCCCCACTGCATCCGCGCCGATCATCCTTAAAAATCGTGTTTCGGCGGGCGTTTCCAAGGACGGCCCCAAGACGCCCACGTAGACCCCCTGGCAGATCATAATCCCCGCCTGAACGGCCTCCTGCCTGGCGATCCGGATCAGATCTTTTGAATAGGCCCTGCTCATATCAGGAAAGCGGGGACCGAACTGATCAAGATTGGCTCCCGGCAACGGATTGGACCCTTTCAGATTGATATGGTCCGTAACAATCATAAGGTCTCCGCTATTGAACTGTGGGTTGAGCCCGCCGGCCGCGCTTGACATCAGCAGATAGCGCACGCCGAGACCGGCCATGACCCTCACGGGAAAGGTGACCTCCTGAGGGGAATACCCCTCGTAGAGATGAAAACGGCCTTCCATGGCAATAATCGATCTGTCGGCGACTCTGCCGGCTACCAGGGTCCCCTTATGACCTTCAACCGTTGATCTGGGAAAATGGGGGATCTTTTCATAGGGAAGACGCAGGTCAGCGGTGATCCTTTCCGTTAGCGCCCCCAATCCTGTTCCTGTAATCATCCCTATTTCAGGGGGTTCCTTCAGCCTGTCTTTCAAGAACGCCACGGTGTTTGATATCTTTTCTTCCATTTGGGCCTCCTTTTCGTCCTCAAGCATTCAGCAGTCAGAAAATTTCAATATACTGCAACGGACGTCAGTATGCCACGTTGAAAATGAGCCGGTCGAATCAGGGACCCACTTAAACGGTCATCCTGTGGTCGACATCCTGTTAAATGAGGCGTCAGCGCCACACTGGCCAAGCGTCATTCATATCCTTTGTCACCGTGCATATTACAAAAAAAACATAAAATCAATAGCATACTCTCCAATACGATGTTGTGGCGCACATTTTGCTTACTTTGGCAAATCCTGAGAAATGCTCTTCCGGGGTGGAATGGTATCAAACAGTCGATCGGATGAAAACAGGATATCCTCTTTCTTCAACACCCGAAAATAGTTGACAGACATTAAATAGTCATTAAATTTTTTAACTTGAGAGTCCAAAGTTCTTACGTCATGCCGGACTTGATCCCCGCAAGTACGGGGAACATTTAACTTATCAAAAAGACACTGGATTCCGGCTTTCGCCGGAATGACGACCTGGAATTTATGCATTCAATAAAATCAATACATTACGAGAACTCTGGACTGTGGAGTTTTTAATCATTAAATCAGGAGTTGAAAAATGGATGAGGACGTATTCATACGATCGATTTTCCTTAAGAAATCTGCTTTTATTCTCTGTATTGTAGTCGCCTCCACCTTCCTTGCATTCAGTTCTTCCGGAGTGACAAGTCTTCGACCCCAGCCTCAATACGAACAGGTGGAAAAAGAACCCGCCGTGGATGTCTATATGCCTCCCGCCTTGAATATCGATATGCCTCCCGCCTTGGGAAAAAAATCCAAGCGCTATCATGATATCATCCTTAAGGCTGCAACCCGTCACATGGTAGATCCTGCGCTTATCAAGGCGATTGTCATGGCTGAATCCGGATACGATCCTCAAGCCGTTTCCAGCCAGGGAGCCACCGGGCTCATGCAGCTAATGCCCAGAACGGCTGAGTCATTGGGCGTGGAGGACGCGTTCAATCCCGAGCATAATGTGAATGGTGGCGTCAGATATTTCAAACAACTCTTGGAAGAGTTCAATTGCGATATCGAATTGGCATTAGCGGCCTACAATGCCGGAAGCAGCACGGTCAAACGGCATCACGGCATCCCTCCCATAAAGGCGACCCAGCATTACGTAAAAAAGGTCTTTGCGTATTATCACTATTACACGAACGAAATCATCGGCCAAGCAGACAACGTTTAGCAATACAGGCCGATGGCATTTCTATTTCCTTTTTATCGGTTTCAACCTTTTTTTCGCCTTGACCTCCTCTCCACCCTGATATAAGTATACGCCGAAGTTGTGTGAGAACCCGGCCGGAGAGGAAATGGGGCGCCGGCATTTCGCACGACTCGCCGATTGATTCAACCAAACAAATCTTCAGTCTGTGAACTCCCGGTGGAATACCGATGGCGGGGGCTCACCGCAGGCGCCTGTAAGACTGTGGAGGGTGTTCTGCACCGTCGTAACATATGCTGAATAGAATCTTTGGTCATAATGTCTCTGCGCCATGCGGAGATGTTGGCGCCATATCAATAAGTGCTCGGAAAAATTTCCGGGATTGCCACCAATACCTTTTTTGGTTGCGGCTGTCAGGCCCGCCTTAGGGGAAATCCGCAAGAGATGAACATACCGAATCCAGAAGGGCAGGGGCGGTTAATTGCACGGGTGATCAACAAAGGCCTTTGTGTTCGATGCGGGGCCTGCGTCGGATTATGTCCCTATTTTAATTATTTTGACGGAAAGGTCGTGGTGATGGACCTTTGTCCTGCCGGGACGTTTCAATGCCTTCAGGTGTGCCCCAGGGCCGATTACGAGGGGACTTCCTCGTTCAAGGGAACCTCCGCCGGCGACATCGGCGAGTGCAGGGAAATTCTGATGGCACGGTCTACCGATGAAGCAATCCAAAAGAGATCGCAATATGGCGGCGTTGTATCCGCGCTTCTCATCTACGCCCTTGAAAAAGAGGTGATATCTTCGGCTGTTTTGACGGATGCCGGAGATCTCTTTGCACCTAAGGGGAGGATTGTGCACAGGAGGTCCGAGGTCCTGGACTGCGCCGGTTCCAGGTATTCGGCCTCTGGGGGACTATCGGCAATGAACACGGCCTTAAAGAAGGGGTATTCCCGTCTGGGGGTGGTGGGCCTGCCCTGTCAGATGGAGGCCCTTGCCCGAATGCGTCTGGTACAGCCGGATGGGGAGGAGAGGGCCGATGCGGTATCCCTCAGAATCGGTCTTTTCTGTACATGGGCACTTGATTATCCCAGTCTGACGGCCTACCTGGCCCGGCAGAAAGTGGAAGGCCCTGTACTGAAAGCCGATATCCCGCCTCCGCCGGCTGAAACATTCAAGGTCCAGACCCAGGTCGGGTGGAGGAGTTTCCCTCTCTCAGATATCCGTCCGATGGTCCAGAAGGGATGCTTCCTGTGTGAGGACATGACCGCCGAGACGTCCGACATTTCGGTGGGGACGGCGGAAGGCCGCAACGGCTGGAACACGGTGATTGCAAGGACAGAAACAGGGTCTCAGCTATTGAAGCGGGCCATTAACGAAGGCTGGCTGGAAACAGATGACCTACCCGGTGCAAGTCTCGACCATCTCAGGGAGGCTGCCCGCAATAAGCGGCACAGGGCCAGGCAGGCGGAAATTGACCGTTCAACACAAGATGAGTGATGCATGAACAGAATCAGCGAAAAGGCCGATGGACAGGAACTCCTTCTTCAGGGAAACGAGGCGATTGCGCGGGGGGCACTGGAAGGGGGCGTTATTTTCTGTGCGGGGTATCCGGGTAACCCGTCGTCGGAGATTATTGAAACATTGATCCAGGCATCCCGTGATCTGTCGATCTATGTGGAATGGTCGGTCAATGAAAAGGTGGCCCTTGAGGCCGCTGCCGCCGCCTCATTTGCCGGGTGCCGGGCCTTGGCCAGCATGAAACAGAACGGCGTGAACGTGGTCTCTGATTTCCTGACCAATCTTGCGCTTTCGGGGACAAAAGGGGGGTTGGTCCTGGTGACGTGTGACGATCCGGGCGGCATATCCAGCACCAATGAGGAGGATGCCCGGCTCTTTGCCCGCCTGGCCCAGATCCCTCTGCTGGAGCCGGCCACCCCCCAGGAGGCCCTGGAGATGACCCGGTGGGCCTTTGAGCTGTCCGAGATCATCGGGAATATTGTGTTGCTTCGGAGCGTGTCCCGGCTCTCCCATACCCGAAGCAATGTCCAAACCGGGGCGATCCCGGATAATCGGGTGACCCCGCGCGTGGATACGAACACCCCTTTTCACACTTTTCCCGTGGTCGCCAAAGACGTGGCGAGGCATGAGAAGCTGATACAGGCGGCCGATCTGTATGAGACCTCTCCCTTTAACTGCTACGAAGGCCCGAACAGGCCGGAGATCCTAATTATCTCATCCGGGTGTGCCTGGAATTATGTTTCCGAGGCGGTCCAGATCCTGGGCCTTGAGGAACGGGCGGGTGTCCTGAAACTGGGAACCACCTGGCCGCTCCCCAAAAACCTGTTGGAGAAACATCTGGGAAGCTGCGATCGCATCCTCTTCGTGGAAGAGATTGATGCGTTTATGGAGGATAATGTCAAGTCCCTGGGCGCGGACCTCGGTAAGAAAATCGGTCTCAAGGAATACATGGGGAGGGCATCAGGCCACATTCCTCTAGGCGGCGAGCTTTCTCCCTCGATTATCCTCCGTGTCGTGGGAGATTTATTCAACCTTTCCTGGAACAATATTGAATATCAACTTAGAATTAAAGAGCTTACAAACGATCTCATTTCTGCGAGGGAATTCGGATTCTGCCCCGGATGCCCCCATCGAGGATCATATTACGCCATCAAAACGGCATTGGCCTGGGACCATCGGGACGGCTTTGTCTCAGGTGATATCGGGTGTTACAGCCTGGGATTGTTTCCTACCGGGTTCAACCAGGTGAAATCCGTGCATGCCATGGGGTCAGGATTAGGCATTGCCTCCGGCTACGGAAAACTCGATAGATTCGGTTTTGATCAGCCCGTGATCACTGTGGTGGGAGATTCCACCTTTTTTCATGCAGGCCTTCCCGGACTGATCAACGCAACTTTCAATCAATCCGACATCCTCCTCCTGATCCTGGACAACAGCGCAACCGCCATGACCGGATTCCAGCCCCATCCCGGCAGCGACGCCACTGCCATGGGAGAGCCGACCGTTCCAGCCGATATCGAAGGGATCTGCCGCGCCTTGGGGGCTTACGTGGAAGTGGAAGACCCCTATGAACTGGACAATGCGGCCCGCACCATTTACCGGCTCATGCAAAAGACGGGGCCCAGGGTCCTTGTGATGCGACGCAAATGCGCACTAGTCCAGGGGAGACAAGGGGGATTCCCGTATCGAATGCGCGTCAACCCGGATCGGTGTCTGGGCGAGGCATGCGGGTGCGGCCGGTATTGCACCCGGGTTTTTCGCTGTCCCGGACTCCTATGGGATAAAGCGGCTGGAAAGGCGAAAATCGATGACGTCATCTGTGTGGGGTGTGGGATTTGCGGAGATATCTGCCCGCAGGAGGCTATTGAGCGAGAGAAAAAATCATGAAAAAGCCGTTAAACCTGATCATTACCGGAGTCGGGGGACAGGGGAATGTCCTGGCATCCCAGATACTGGGTCAGACCGCACTCAGGAAGGGGTTTCGGGTCACCATCGGCGAGACCTTCGGCCTGTCTCAGAGGGGCGGGGCCGTGATGAGTCACATCCGCCTGTCTGAAGCGAAAATTTATGGCCCGCTGATACCGCCCAACACGGCCCACATCATCATCGGGCTGGAGCCGCTGGAGACCTTGCGGATTGTGGAGGAATATGGCAATGAAGAGACGGTGTTTATCACCAACTCCAGGCCCATACATCCCTTGAATGTGATCGCCGGCGATGTGGAATATCCTGATCCTGAATGGATCCGGAACATCCTGGAAAAGGCCGGTCAGAAGCTTTACTGGCTGAACGCCACGGACAAGGCCCTGGATCTGGGAGGTCCCATCATTCTCAACATGATTATGCTGGGCGCACTCTGCGCACTCCCCGGTTTCCCTTTAGCCGCCAGCGATATCCAGGAGGTCATTCAGAGCATCTTCCCCGCCTCCAAACTCCCCGCAAATGTGAGGGCACTGCAACTCGGCGGAGACATGATTCGAGATTATGAAAATTGATCTTCATATACATTCCAGAGACTGCTCGGACGGCAAGCTGACCCTTCCGGAGATCTTCAAAGAGGCCCATTCAAGAGGTATCGGGCTGATTTCAATCACAGATCACGATAATATCGCCTGCCAGGAGACCGCGAGATCCCTGGCATCGCATTACGGGATGGATTATCTGTCCGGGGTGGAATTAAACATCTCTTTTTCACACCCCGACTATAAAAGCGGAAAGGCCGTATCTCTGGATGTCCTGGGATACGACTATGATATCCACGATTCTCCCCTCATCAATAAGATAGGAGAACTGATCGCCTATCGTCGACGCCGGGCCGAAGAGATCCTGAATAAGATCAACCTGGAATTCATAAAAAGGGGTTTGGTTCCCTTTACGCAGAAAGATCTCCTGGCCATTGAAGAGACGGTTGACGGCGCCTTTGGCAGGCCGCACATCGCCAACTATATGGTCAGAAAAGGGATGGTCGCCACACGGCAGGAGGCTTTTGACAACTATCTGGTGGCCTGTAATGTGCCTAAAATGCCCCTTTCCCTGGAAGAGGCCTCCCGCCTTATCCGGGGGGCGGGAGGCAAATTGATGCTGGCCCACGGAAATGACCCCAACGGGACTTCCCTGATGGGCCTGACAACATCCATTCAGGAACAATGCCGGATCATCCGGGAGGCCATGGTTCCCTTTCTGGATGGTCTGGAATGCTGGCATTCGAGGCTCAGCGCTGAGAGCACCTCGGCCTACATCGAGTTGGCCCGGGAGGAAGGATTAATGGTCACGGGCGGGTCTGACTGTCATCAAGACCCGATTATTATGGGTACGGTCGATGTGCCGGGCTATGTGGCGGAACAGTTCGGCATCAAAGCGACGGAAAGCAGATCATGAATACGATTATCAAGGACCTTCAGAATCCCGGCGCCCTCCCGGACAAGACAGAGAGCGTGACCGTGGTGCAGACCCACATCTCCATCGTGTTTGTGGCGGATGCGTTTGTATATAAGGTCAAGAAGCCTGTTAATTTCGGTTTCTTGGACTTCTCCACCCTGGAGAAACGGAAATTCTACTGCCACCGGGAGGTTGACCTGAACCGGCGGCTCAGCAAGGACCTCTATTTAGGGGTCCTCCCCGTCACCCTCCGGGGGACAACACACACCCTTCGGGAAACCGGAGGAGAGGCGGTGGACTACGCGGTCAAGATGAAACGGATCCCGGATGACAAGCTCATGAAATCGCTCTTTCCCCGCAATGGGATAGAGAAAACTCATCTTAAGCAGATCGCCGAGGTCGTTGCCGCGTTCCACGCAAACACCGCCAGGACCCCTGAGATCGACGCCTTCGGGGCGCCGGAACGGTTTAAGATCAATACGGACGAAAACTTCGATCAGATCAGCAAGTATGTGGGGATAACCATTACTGAGAAGCAGTTCCGGTCACTTAAGCGCTGGACAGAGGACTTCTATCAATCGCATGGATCGCTCTTTATGGAGAGGGTAGTGCAGGGCCGGATCAGAGACTGTCATGGCGACCTTCACATGGAGCACATCTGCCTGACAGAAGACCTCCCCATCTTCGACTGCATCGAATTCAATGATCGCTTCCGTTACAGCGATACCATTGCAGATATCGCCTTTCTCTTGATGGACCTGGAGTATCATGGGGGTGGTGATCTTGCCGGAACCCTTTGGGACTATTACAAAGAGCTGGCCCGGGAGGAAGAGATGGATGCGCTGCTGACGTTCTACAAGGTCTATCGGGCGGTGGTTCGGGGAAAGGTAAACGGATTTCAAGTGGATGACGCGTCTATCGGCAAGCAGGAAAAAGAGAGGGCGGTCTTGACGGCCGGAAAATACTTTCAGCTCGCAACCTCGTATATAGGGGTTTAGACTCTTTGTCTGTAACTTCTCTGCAACGTGCGAAGAAATTTGCCCGTCCAGAGCGCTTCCGGGACTTGGGTGAAACCTGTTTGGTTGTGCCCGTCTGGCCACCTTAGGAATTCAGGAATTTTTGGATTGAATCACGCCGCTGCCGTGACAGTAGTGCTGACCAAAGGAGTGATATGATGAAGGAACCATTTGTGGAGTTTATGAATAATGAGTTGGGGCCAAGAACCGTTCTCATTGCCTGCGGCCTGCCCGCATCCTACAAGACGGAAACGACGGAGGTCATCGCCGATCTGAAGGGATACACTATTCTGAGATCCGATCTGATCCGCCTGGAGGTGCTCAAGAACGAGGATATCTTCGATGAAAAGGTGGCGTCCAGTATGAAGAAGCGGACACTGGTGTATGACGAGATGTTCAGGATGGCCCATGAGCTGGCCGCTGACGGCACTTCCATGATCTTGGACGCCACATTTGTCACCCAGGCCCTCAGGATGCGGGCGGCAGAGGTGGCGGAGACACACGGAATGAAGCTGGTGATTCAACAGACCCACTGCCCGAAAGCGGTTTCCCTCAGCCGTATCTCGAGACGGACCAAAGAGAATTATGAATCAAACGCCCTGACCGAGCAGGCCTATACCAATAACGTAAACAGATTCGAGCCGGTGGACCTGGATGCGCTCAAAGGGCATTATTCCAGATCAAGTTTCGTCCATCTTCTGGTGGATACCACATCGGATTTGACCGAAGAATGGTTCGTGATCGGAAAGACGACTCGATAGGAGGTGCATACCCCGATGGGAACTCCGACAGAAACCCTCAGGCGAAGGATCCTGGCCGGCAAAGGAGAGATCCCGGCGGATCTCGTCCTGAAAAACGGCCGGGTCGTCAATCTCTTTTCCAACAAGATCCAGAAAGGGGATGTTGCGGTTTCGGATGGGTTCATCGTAGGGGTGGGGCTTACCTATCACGGGAAAATTGAAGTTGACGTCAGCAACCGATGGATCATTCCGGGCCTCATCGACGGACATCTTCATATAGAGAGCAGCATGCTTTCCCCTTCGCATATTGCAACCGCGCTCCTCGTTCATGGGACGACGGCCATTGTGGCAGACCCCCATGAAATTGCCAATGTCCTGGGTCTTAAGGGTATCCGGTATATGCTGAAGGAGAGCAGCGATATCCCCTTTGATATATTTTTCATGGCCCCCTCCTGCGTGCCGGCCACCCACCTGGAGACTTCGGGCGCCACCCTGACCGCCTCGGATCTTAAGGGACTCCTGGATGAACCCCGCATCCTGGGATTGGCGGAGATGATGAATTTCCCGGGAGTCCTTATGGGAGATCCCCAGGTCCTTGAAAAGATTGTTCTCTTTCAGGATCGGGTGGTGGATGGACATTGCCCCATGCTGTCCGGCTATGATCTCCAGGCATACCTGAGCGCGGGGATCGGATCTGATCACGAATCGACCCTTCGTCAGGAAGCCCTTGAAAAGATGGAAAATGGGATGATGCTCATGATCCGCGAGGGGACATCGGCCAGGAATCTGGATGCGTTGCTTCCGCTGGTCACCGATATGAATCGGGATCGGTTCTGTTTTGTTTCAGACGACCTTCATGCCGAGGATATTCAGGATCGAGGGCATCTTGATTTTGTTATGAGAAAAGCGGTTCGATCCGGTCTGGATCCGATGACGGCCATACGATTGGCGACCTTGAATCCGGCCGCCTACTTCGGTCTGCGCAAAAAGGGCGCCATAGCTCCCGGTTATCAGGCGGATATCGTTGTTTTGAGCGATCTCGAAACTTTCGCGGTCGACGATGTGTACAAGGACGGGAGGCATGTGGTCCGGGACGGTGAGCCGGTTGACTCCGGGTGGTGGAATACTCCGGCGTTTTTGCGTGAACCCTCCAGCCCTCTGCCGATCGCTCCGTTTCATCCTGGTGATTTTCGCATTCCCCATCCCGGGGGCAGGGCGCGAATCATCCAACTGGTGCCCGGACAGATCCTTACCCACACCCGCATGGAAGCCGTTCCATCAGTAAATGGGTTCGTAAAGACAGCCCCTGAAAGGGATCTGCTGAAACTGGCAGTGGTGGAACGGCATACAGGAAGCGGCAACATCGGGCTGGGACTGGTCAGCGGTTTTGGACTCCTGGAGGGTGCGATCGCTTCATCCATTGCCCACGATTCTCACAATGTAATCGTTGCCGGCGTTACGGATGAGGAGATCTGCAGGGCTGTCGAGGTGGTGAGAGACATGGGAGGGGGGCTCGCCGTGGTGCGGGGCCATGAGATCTGTGCGAGCGTGCCCCTGGAAATCGGCGGCCTGATGTCCGCTCAGCCTCTTCAAAGAATGGTCCCACAGCTCAAGATGATCAAGCGGGCCGCTGTTGAACTGGGTTGCCCATTGGAGGACCCCTTTATGGTCCTCTCCTTTCTGGCCCTCCCGGTGATCCCCGAACTCAAGCTGACCGACAAGGGACTGGTGGATGTCAACCGTTTTGAACTCGTTCCCCTTTTTATGGAAGCGTAGCGGAGGGTTCCAATGGCGTCTCAATCGGTCGGAATCATCTATAAACATGATCACGAACCGGCAAGAAAAGAGGCGGAAAGGCTTAGTACATGGTTCAGAAAGAAAGACATTCGGGTTTTTTCAGAAGAAATGGATGCCAAAGGACCTGCGAATGGAACCTTCAAGGAATCGTCTGCCATCCCGACGGATGTGAACTGGGTGGTTGTCCTGGGCGGAGACGGGACCCTCCTGGGGGCGGCGCGTCGCGTTGGCCGCTACGGCGTCCCTATGCTTGGGGTCAACTTGGGAGGTCTTGGGTTCCTCACCTGCATCCCCCTGGACCGGCTTTATCCGGTGGTCGAGACCATGATCCAAAACGGCCTCGATGTGGAAACCCGGGTGATGTTAGAGACCAAAGTCTTACGGAATGCGGCCGAGGCCATCCAGTTTCAGGTGCTCAACGATGTGGTGATCAACAAGAGCACACTGGCCAGGATTATCGATCTTGACGTCACGATCAACGGCAATTTTCTCACAACCTTCAGGGCCGACGGCCTCATCATCTCCACCCCGACCGGTTCCACCGCCTACAACCTCTCTGCAGGAGGCCCGATCCTCTACCCCACGTCCGAGAGCTTTGTCCTGACCCCGATTTGTCCGTTCACATTGACAAATCGACCGATCATTGTCCCGGATAGCGCGGTTATCGATATCAAGATGGGAAAAGAGAGCGAAGAGACCGTCATCCTGACGTTTGACGGACAGGTGGGATTTGATCTGCACCATGAGGACCTGGTGTCCATCCGGAAATCAGATGAAAAGATCATCCTTTTCAAGTCCCCGGATCACAGCTATTTCGAGATCCTCAGGACCAAGCTCATGTGGGGGGGGGCTACCTGTAGGAGGGTTGAAGATTGATGAATATACCCCATGGAACCCGCCGGTTATATCCGGTGACCGTTTCATGGCCCATCCATCTTTAGGCCCTTATTTCCAGTAACCCAGTAAAAAAAACAAGAAAATCTGTTTGTCTCTAGGATTAGTTGCGGGTATCCGCGTTAGATAATATTTTCTCACAAACGCGTATCCATTCAAAGATGCATATATGTATGGTAATCGTATCGGAGTGTTCGAATTTCCAACAGCATCCGAACAATTATTCGGAACCCAGCATCAGGTTCCAGGATCCTCAATGCGCATGTCGTCTCCTTCGACCATCGCGCCTCGTCAAGGGTCGCTTACAAGGCGCTATTTCCGTGTAGATCGCAAGGAAATAGGATACATCCGGTTCACACTCGAATCGTACGCCGGGATGGCCATGGTAACGACAGTGGACCCCATTGCCGCGTGGATCGAGATTTCCATTTCTCCCGGGTGCGAAGAGACCATTTTGGAGTTGCTGGCGTCCCTGAAATCCGACGAAGGTCTTTTCATTGAGCAAAGGCTTTGAAAATAATTTGCATTCTCTTGACATAATTTAAGATTTTCTTCATATATTCAAAGATAGATATTCAGTATTATGCAGTTCCGACCGTCGGGAAATTGAGACGCGTCATCAGTATGATTGCGTCCCCACAAGAAAAGAGGCACTTGTGTCACAGGGCTTTTATATAAAAACCATGGGCTGCCAGATGAATGCATACGATTCTGATTTTCTTGCCCAGTCCCTGATCATTAATGGTTTTGTCCCGGTAAACACGCCTGAACAGGCGGATGTTATTCTCATCAACACCTGCGTCATACGGGCCAAACCTGAACAGAAGGCGTACAGTTTTCTTGGACGGGTTTCCGCCATCAAGGCGGCGCGCCCGCGCACATTCCTTGGACTTGTCGGGTGCCTCGCTCAGATGAAAGGCGCCGAGTTGTTGAAACGGTTTCCTCAACTGGACCTGATTATGGGTTCCAGGGAATTGTCCCGCTTTCCAGAGGTATTGAAGAGAATAGGTCATCCATCGGGAAAAATCGTGGCCACGGGGATGGATTTTGGTCCTCCCGCTCATGCGCCCTGTCACGGGTATTTTCATGGAAGGGTTTCGGCACACATTTCTATTATGGAGGGGTGCAATAACTTCTGCAGTTATTGCATTGTTCCCTACGTTCGTGGACGGGAAATATCGAGATCTCCTGAAGGGATCGCTGCCGAGGCGAATCATCTCCTTTCCGAGGGCGTCAAGGAGATTACGCTCCTTGGGCAAAATGTAAATTCCTATTCCTGGCTAGGGGAGGACAACATGAGATGGACCTTTCCAGACCTCCTGCATGAGCTGGATACACTGGACGGCTTGTTGCGACTCCGCTTTGTCACATCACACCCAAAGGACCTCTCTGATGATCTTATTTCCTGCTTCAAGGAACTCCAGAAGCTTTGCCCGCATATCCATCTTCCATTTCAGGCGGGGGCAAACCGTATTCTCAAGCTCATGCGACGGGGATATACCCGGGAAGACTATATGGCCCTGATCCAAAAACTAAGGGCCGTGAAACCGGATATTGCCATTACCAGCGATGTTATGGTAGGGTTTCCCGGAGAAACCGACCAAGATTTCGAACAGACCCTGGATCTCATCAAACGGGTCAAGTTTGATGCCCTCTTTTCTTTCAATTATTCCGATAGAAAAGGGACCTCAGCAGACAAAATGGATGGCAAAATTGATGACGCGACAAAAGCCTCCCGACTCGCCACTCTCCAGACCATCCAAAAAGGCATTACCACTGAAAAAAATAAGGCGCTTGAAGGAAAGGTGGTAGATATTCTGGTGGAGGGCGGAAGTAAAAGAGGACACCAGCTCTCCGGACGAACAGATTCCCATAAAGTTGTTAATTTTACCGGTAATCCAGATATCATAGGGAGATTAGTAAAAGTAAAAATTAAACATTCTTTTTTCAATTCCCTGTGGGGGGAAGAGATCTCATCGAGTCTGCCGGACCAATAACGTGTTTCGCGGCCTAGGGGTGATGTGACCATGGAAACAGATAATATTTGTTATGGCGATGAAGCCGTCCTCGTGGTGGATGATGAGGAGTTCGTGAGGGAACCGATAGTTGCCATGTTGGAGCGGCTGGGCTTTAAAGCGGAAGCGGAGCGATCCGGGGAGGAGGCGCTGGAAAGACTTGCGGAAAAAGAGTACACCTTCTTGCTGACGGATATCCGTATGCTCGGTGACGTGGACGGTCTTGAATTAATCCGTCAGGCCAAAAGCAAATACCCGAACGTCTGCGCCATTGCAATGACCGGCCATTCTAAAGAATTCAATTATGTGGAGGTGGTTAACGCAGGGGCCACGGACTTCGTTAACAAGCCGTTCGGAATTGAGGAACTCGAGGCCAAGATAAAACGGGCGATCATTGAGCGTAACACCCGTCAGGAACTCAATAGGCTCTCCATTACCGATTCCCTGACCGGGCTTTACAATCAGCGGCATTTTTATGTCCGCCTTAAAGAAGAGATCGTGAGGTCCAGAAGGCAGGATTATAATCTGGCCCTGATCCTTCTCGATCTGGACTGTTTCAAGCAGTATAATGATAAATTCGGACACCTGGCCGGCGACAGACTGCTTCAGAAGGTGGGGGACGTTATCGGCAGCAGCGTCAGGGAGGACGTGGATTCAGGGTATAGATACGGCGGCGACGAATTTGCCGTTATTCTCATAGATGCGGATGCGTCGGTTGCGGAGATGATGTCCGTGCGCATCCGGAATGGGATCGAGGCGGCCTGCGGGTTGACCGCAAGCGCAGGATATGCCGTCTTTTCCGGTAGCATGACAGCTGAGGAGCTGGTAGCTGAGGCGGACCGAAAGCTGTACGAAAAAAAGGAAGAGCTGAAGAAAGGTAACCTGGCGATCCCGGAAAATTCCGCAATTTATTTAGTCTGATAATATATATTATGTAAACTTATAGGGAAGGGAAAAATCTTAGGGAAAATTCACATCCGATTTTGCCTTTGAAAATATAGATTGACAGATCCTCTTAAAATTTGGTAGACACGGGTTTCACTGCAGCGAGTGATCGATCCTGAATCCGACTAAATTCCTTTCCTCGTAAATTATCTAACGGAGGTCGTATCGAATGGGTAGTGTGGTTAAGAAGCGTCGAAAAAAAATTACTAAGCACAAATACAGAAAACTCCGCAAGAAAATGCGTCATAAGAACAAATAATATTTTTCCCTTCTCAGCGCCGAAAAAAGGCAGTTCGAAATCGAACTGCCTTTTTTCATACAAGCAAAGAGTATGGAACACGAGGGTTACTTGCCGTATTCGTACCAACCGCCCCCTGTTTTTCTTCCCAGCCTGTTTGCCCGAATCATGGTCTTGAGGAGATTGGGGGAAACCCATTTGGACTCCTTGTTCAATTCCTTGTAAAAATATTCGGCAACAAAGTAACAGACATCGATGCCCGTCAGGTCCATCAATTCAAACGGCCCCATCGGGTAATTGAGGCCGTTTTTGACCGCAATGTCAACGTCTTCCGGAGTCGCGATCCCTTCCTCAACGATTTTTATGGCCTCTATCATATGCGGAATCATGATCCTGTTGACAATAAATCCGGGAGAATCTTTCCTGACTTCCACGGTAATTTTTCCCATCTTTTGGGCGAGCGCCGTGGTCGTGGCCACGGTGTCATCGCTGGTTGAATACCCCCTGATGATCTCGACGAGCTTCATCAGCGGCACCGGATTGAAAAAGTGCATCCCGCAGACCTTTTCCGGTCGTTTGGTGGCTGACGCGATTTCGGTCAGAGACATGGACGAGGTATTGGAGGCAAGGATCACCTCGGGGGGGCACACCTCATCAAGCTCCCTGAACACGCTCTTCTTTAGGTCCAGGTCTTCGATGACCGCCTCGATCACAAAATCCACATCTTTCATGAGCCCCAGATCTGTAGTCCCCTGGATCCTGCCTATGGCGGCCTTTTTTTGGTCCGCATCCATCTTCCCCTTTTCGACACTTCTGGAAAGAAATCGATCGATACTCTTCATCCCCCGATCGACAAATTCATCCTTGACATCCCGCATCACCACATCACAACCGATCAGTGCCGCGATCTGCGCAATGCCGTTTCCCATGGTCCCGGCACCCACAACGCCAACTTTTTTAATCTCCATAACCGCTCCTTTTCAATTATCTATTTCTACAAACAATAAACCCGCGTGCAACCTATGTTATCGTACCGATGCGTTCGGGCCTGACAATCCCGCAGTGAGGTCCAAATGCGCAAACTGGTCAGACCCAGCACACCGAATGGAGGACAATCCCTCAAGACAGCAGCAATTCGGTTGAAAGGCCTTGAGCAGAATTGCCGGTTATACAGACTCCACCCCTGTCACCTCGGGAACATTCTGTTTCAAGATCTTCTCAATTCCCATTTTGAGGGTCATCTGCGACATGGGACATCCCTTGCAGGCACCCGTCAATCTCACTTTGACCGTGCCATCCTGTTCCACATCGACCAATTGCACGTCGCCCCCATCTGCCTGCAGCGAGGGGCGAACCTTGTCAAGTGCGCTCTCCACCTGTTCCCTTAATGTCATCTGTTTTGTCTCCTTTTGTTTATCTGGTTTGCTTATTGTCGCTTGTCATGTACACTCCTGCCGGAAATGGCGCAATAATTTTCCATTTACCATATATCCCCTTGAATGGCTACCGAAATAGTGACCCAAGGAGACTTAACCATTAGAGGATTACCGCTACTTCGGGGGTGGGGTGCTGAAGAATTTCACCACCCGTCGATCCAAGAATTCTCGAAGGCCGGACGAGTCTCCGGGACTCCACCCCATACTGGACCGCCATACCTCATCCGATTCCATACAGAGATATAGCCCCAGATCCCGATGCCATGTTTCCAGAAGTTGCCTCATAAAATCATACAATTCTATTCGAATGGGTTTGAAATAGCGGATTTTTCCATCCAGACCGAGAATAAACTCGCCATCGAGGACGGCCGATTCCGGGTGGCGCTTGCGGATGATCGGTTTCAGGGGAGGCATGAATCTGAAAGAACCCATGCTGATCCAGATAATCCCCCGCGGGTCGATCTCCCTATCCAACATCTCGATAGTTCTGGCATAATCGTCCTTCCAGCCAGGGTGCGGGACAAGGGGGTCAAAGTGAAATCCCAGGATAAACCCTTCTGATTGGCACTGTTTGGCAGCCTCAATTCGCTTCCGGATGCTTGCCGCCCCCTTTTCCTCCCTTGATGAGATCCCGGGGCCGTTGAGCGACCACGAAAGGATAATCCGGTCTCTGTGCCTGGAGGCAAGCACCCTGCTGATCCGGGTCGTCTTGGTCTTGAGTTCCAGAACCGCATTCTTTAATCCAGAGAACCTGGGCAGCAGCATGTCGCTCCAACATGTTATCGGGTCCAGGGCAAGGCTGTCCGTGAACTCGCCCGTGCCTATCCTGAATATCTGACCGGGCTGGCTCTCGATAAAATCCATCATATCCGCCAGTCTTTCTTCCAGGTTTACAAAGACCCGCAAAAAAGGTTGATGGGCAAAATAGGATTGAAGGATACAATAACTGCAGTCAAGGGGACAATTGGCCGCGAGATTGAGGATCTGATATCCACAGCAGATATACTCCCGGGTTCCTGGGCAGGGTTTCAGGAAATCGCCTTTATAACACTGCAGATAAAGCGTTTCCTTCCCCATGTCGATAGTTGTGATGCGCTCATCAGCCCCCCCGGTCATTGTATTGACAGGAATACCTGGAAATTGCGCCAGGATGTGCCGGGTCAGAGAATATGCCGATGCACCCTCATCCTGAAAGATCCTTTTGATGGTAAATGCGCTCATTCGGGATCTTCCCTCCATGGATGGCCCAACGTGCCCAGGCCCTGTATACGGTTAAGGCCTTCGAGCTTGATTTTCAGGTCCTCCCCTCCCCTGAAAATTACCTCCATTCTGTAATTCTCTCCCTCAAAAAAAGGGGGCGCGCTTATCTGTATCCCGTCCGGCAGATTCAGATCAGAGATGGTTTTTTTGAATTGTTTTTCAGCCCGGACGATCAACGGATTACGCCGGGCCTTCAGCGTGTTGAGCACGGCCTTTGCCTGCTGCGGCCGGTTCACCGGCGTGTCCGGACTTGGCCCATTAAGCCCTTTCTCCCCCAATATGTGGGGAATACTTTTGTTTTCAATAAATGATAAATCGACAAGGTAATCAATGAATTGTGATTGTTGATTAATGTTCAGCCTTAGCTTTGAAATCCATTTCAAGATGGCTGACCTGGATGCGGCATCGATTCTTGAGAGCATCTTCACGGCCTGCCATGAGAGCCTCCCCTCTGAAATAAACGTCTTGACCGGTGTGTCGAATTCCCTTTCCATTTCAATGAGAAAGTGAAGATCTTCCTCCCGGGATCGAAGTCCCAGCAAAGGCATGTAGCGTTCTACAAGTTCTTTCGTGGGCACCCATGCCTCAAGCCGACTGAGGACCATCCCTTTTTCCACATCATTCAGGTGTCTTGTGGCCAGATTGTCATGGAGATTCAAGAGAAGGCATTCGAGGGGCCGGAGGTTGTCACGCCCGGAAATAATTCTGCTTGCGGCCGTCTCAGCCTTCAGTTCCTTCAGTGCCATAATCCTTCGGTAGCCGGTAACAACGGTCAACCCTTCCCGCTCTCTTTTGAGTATGGGCGGGTTAACGAGGCCGATCTCCCGGATAGACCGGGCCAGGGGTTCCAGATCGACCCCGAAACTCATGCAATAGGGACCCGGCGAATCATCAATGTCCTTCAGGGCGATCTGCCGGGACACCGTCTCCATCTTTTCTGGGATAACCATGTTGCTCCTGAGTGGCATCTTATCCGGCGCTTCGACGCTTTGTGCGCTTTCGCCAAAGCATGTACCGGATTGAGCGGATCTCGTTGCAGCCCAAGACGCGGGCGGCCCCGAAGTAGATGATGATACCGATCACGATAAGGGCGGCCAGGTGGATACCCATACTGGATACCCCTGTTTCGGGATCAATGGTCAGCCACCTGGAAAAACACCCATACACTCCAACGCCCATCAGGGCGGCGGCCAGGGCGGATTTGGCTGAAGATATAATAACCGGCTTGATGTTTATAATTGAACCTCTTCTCTTTAATAGAAAAATCAAAAGGCAAAACTGAACAGATGACGCAAGGGAAAGGGCCAGGGCCAGGCCCCCGTGCTTTAGAGGTCCCATCAGCAACAGACTTAATGCCAAGTTGAGCGCCAGGGCGACGGTCGCCACCTTTACCGGCGTCTTTGTGTCCTGAAGGGCATAAAATGCGGACACCATCACCCTGACCCCGGAAAATGCCCAGAGACCCACGGTATAATACAAGAGTGCGCGAGCTGTCATTATGGATGCGTGTGAATCAAAAGCGCCTCTTTCGAATAGAAGCTGAACCAGCGGTTCGCCTAAGACCATCAGTCCCGCCATCGAGGGGAAGGTAATAAAAAAAACCAGGCAAAGGGCGTGATTAAGGGTGCTTTGAAACTGGACAAGATCATTTTTGGCTGCTTCCGTGGAAAGGGAGGGAAGTGCGGCCGTACTGATGGCGATGGCAAAAATCCCTAGGGGAAATTGAACCAGTCGATCCGCATAATAGAGCCATGAAACGCTTCCTTCCTCAAGAAATGTGGCCAGCAATGTTCCCATGAACTGATTCACCTGGTAGACGGCAGAACCGAAAATCGCCGGGAGCATGAGAAAGCCGATCCTTTTGAGCGCAGGATGGGCGGGGTTCCATTTGGGAAGTAAGATGAGGCCTTCTCTGATGACCGATGGGATCTGCAGGCCTACCTGGAGGGCTCCGCCGATCAGCACCCCGATGGCAATGCCCACAATGGGAGCGGCACAATGGGGGGAGATCAGATATGCCGCGGCGATGATGCCCACATTCAATAAAATAGGGGCGGCGGCCGGCGCTGCAAACCGCCTGAGAGAATTGAGGACCCCCATAAAAAAGGCCACCAGGCTGATAAAAAAGATATAGGGAAACATGATCCGGGTAAGAAGAACGGTCAGATCATATTTAATACCGGAACCCCCGAAACCAAATGCCTGAACACGCACGATCCACGGGGAAAACAAGATGCCGAGAACGGTCACCAAGGCCAGGAGGATGGATAGAAGGGTCAGTACCACCCTTGCCAGGTCAAAGGCATCCTTTCTTGTCTTGAGAGTGAGATACTCCGTAAAGATCGGGATGAAGGCAATGGTGAGAGATCCCTCTGCAAACAGACGCCTTAGAAGATTGGGGATGCGGAATGCAACGAAAAATGCGTCCGCGGCCAGCCCGGAGCCAAAAAGACCTGCGATGACCATATCCCGGACCAGACCGAGTATACGGCTCAGAAAGGTAAAAAAGCTGACGACCCCGGCGGCGTAACCCAGTTTCCTGTTTTCGGAATTTGATGGTTTTGGGACCGTTGAAAATTTTCTTGACATTAAAGCCAACTTCTTTTAAATTTATTAATTCGGTTGCTGAAATGAAACAGCAGCGGTAACAGTCGCTTATGTACCACCCATAAAACTATCACATGAGGAGATCCGGATTTGGCAAACCATCCATCAGCGCTCAAAAGGGCACGACAGAACGAGGTCAAGAGAGTCAGAAACAAGGGTTACAAGACAAGGGTTAAAAAGGCGGTTAAGGAGGTTAGAACCGCCATCGCTGCCAATTCGGCAGAGCAGGCCCAACAGAGCTTCAAGGAGGCTGTTTCCGTCCTCCAGAAGACCGCTTCCAAAGGTGTTATTCACAAAAACCAGGCATTCCGAAAGATCTCCCGTCTCGCGCGCGGGATCCGACGGCTTGCCGCTTCCGAAGGATAACTCTCCTCCGCGGTACCCGGCTCTTCCTAGAAGGACAGGAGCAGGTGTTCGAGCATCAGGCGAGGCTGAGAGCCCGACTTCAGATGCCTGTCGGCCTGGCAGAGCAGGTCTAAGGCACGTTCAAGATCATCGATGCGCCAGTTGTGGGCCTGCTGAAGTACCTTGTTCGCCAGAAAGGGTTGGATCTGAAGCCGTTTGGCCACATCAGCGGGCCTTCCGCCCTTGTCCATGACGGATTTTGCCTGGATAATCAGACGAATCTGCCGGTTCAGCATCCCGATGATTCCGAATACGGCATCCCGACCCTCCTCTTCCAAGTACCTGTTCAGAATTGCAAGGGATTTTGCGCGTCTTCTGAGCGATACCTCATCCATTAATTCAAAGATCGTATAGATACGGGTGTTGATGGCGAGTTTCCTGATTTCGGACGCGCCCACCGGCGTGTTCCCATGGCGGAGATAGAGCTTCTCCATCTCAGTATACAGATCCCGTAACCGGTTTCCGACAATGGCCTGCAGGTAAACACATCCCTCTTCTGTGATATTCAACCCCAGTTCGCCGGCAAACCGTTTTATCCAGGGGATCACCTGCCTGTCATACAGCTCCTTGAAATGCACGGCACCGCCGGCCGCTCTGATCTTCTTATAGAAGTCTTTCCTGAAATCGGTTCTTGAAGATATAAATATCAGGCAAGTGGTTTTTACGGGGTTTTCTATGTAAGGGGTTAAGGATTCAAGCGCCGATCCCGGGATGTTTTCAGTCCGCCTGACAATGATGAGACGTTTTGGAGACAAAAACGGGAGCGAGCAGGCCGCATCAGTGATATCTGCGGGGATTGTGGTATCGCTGCCATAAAAGGTCTGAAAGTTGAAATCCCGGGCTGGTTCGGGAATAAGGGCTTTACTAACGTCGCCCAATATCTTTTCAATCTGAAATTCTCCGGGGCCGTAGAAGAGATACACCTTGCCCAACTGGCGGCGTTTCAACAGGTCCAGTATCTGGTCGGGGGAGAGATCTGCTGCCATCAGAATCGTTCCATGGTCCGCAGGTAGATTCTTTCGGCCAGTAATTGGGCGATCCTTCTGGCGGCCTTCCTCTGATTATACCGTGTCCTCAACGGGTCGGAATCAACGGTAAAGGCGGCCTTTTCATCCATGGCCTCTTCATTCCATACGATCTCTCCGGTGGTCCTGTTCAGCAGCCTGGCTGAGAGTCTGATTCTGAGCCAGCGGGAACTGGTTACTTCAAATGTACCGTCGGTGACCCTGTAGCTGAGGGGTTCGGTGGTGATGTCGCTCACATTTCCGATAAGGACGAATGCTGCCCGGTCCCTTGAAACCAGAGGAATCTGGGACTGGCTGACAAATTCCTTTCGGATCATCATGGTGAAGTCGCCCTCAAAACCGAGGGACGACGAGGGGCTTGCCATAAGGGGGATGGCCAGACTCGGGATACTCATCCCTTTGGGCTGTTTCGTGGCCTGGAGCTGATATCCGCATCCGGACATCCAGAGGAAGGACAGGAGTATAACGACTTGAACGATGATATGTGAACTGCAAACAGGATTGCGCTTCAACCCTCCCCCAATTTCTGAATCTCCAAATCCATAACTCCCTGCAGCCATATTCCTATGCCACCACATTTACCAGTTTTTTCTGGACGACGATCACCTTCTTGATCTCTTTTCCGCTGACAAACTGCCGGACCCTTTCGTCTGTCAGGGCCGCCTTCTCAATGGCCCTCTCATCATAGGAGGCAGGCACCTCAATTCGGTTGCGTACCTTTCCGTTCACCTGGAGCACGACCTGTCTGGTTTCAGCCACCAATGCTGCCTCATTGCAGACCGGCCAGGGGACCTCGATCAGGGGGGTGTCATGGCCCAACATCCCCCACAGTTCTTCGGTGATGTGGGGCGCCACCGGGGACAGCAGCACCACGGTCGCCTCTATGGCCTCCCTGACCACCGACCAGGCGACGGCATCCTTTTGTTCGTTACTGTTCAGCAACTGATTCATATCATTCACCAGCTCCATGACTGCGGAGATGGCCGTATTAAAATGGAACCGGTTTTCTATGTCGCCCGTCACCTTCTTTATGGTCTCGTGGGTTTTTCGGTGTAAGGCCCTGAGTTGTCCCTCCAGGATTTCCCCTCCCGCATATGCAGAAACTTCCGACACGTTTCCAAGATGAAGCGTCACCAACCGCCAGATTCGATTCAGGAACCGGTAGGACCCCTCGACGCCCTGGTCGCTCCACTCCAGGTCCTTGTCCGGGGGCGAAGCAAAGAGGCAGAATGCCCGGACCGTATCGGCCCCATACTGGTCAATCAGCTCCTGTGGATCGACCACATTCTTCTTGGACTTGGACATTTTTACCGTGTTGCCCCGTATCACCTCTGCCCGGCAATAACCGCACCTGCCATCCTTGACCTCTGAGGGATAAAGGTAGCCATGCTCCGGACACTCCTCGGTCTCTTTGCAGACCATCCCCTGCGTCAACAGGTTGGTAAAGGGTTCGCTGACCTTCAGATACCCAAAGTCCCTCAGGACCCTGGTATAGAAACGGGAGTAGAGAAGGTGGAGTATGGCGTGCTCGATCCCCCCGATATATTGATCCACGGGCATCCAGTAATCCACCTTTTCTGGATCCAGGGGGCCTTTATCATAGCGCGGGCAGGTGTATCGGTCGAAATACCAGGAAGACTCCACAAAGGTATCCATGGTATCTGTTTCACGTCGCGCCTTTCCGTTGCAGTTTGGGCAGGTCGTCTCGAAAAAGGAGGGTTCAAGAGGGAGGGGGGATCCACCATTCGGTCTCATATCCAGCGCCAGAGGGAGCACCACCGGGAGATCCGCTTCAGGAACCGGAACCGTGCCGCATTTCTCGCAATAAATGATTGGGATGGGGGCCCCCCAGTATCGTTGTCTGGAGATCCCCCAGTCTCTCAGCCTGAAATTCACGGTCTTGTGTCCCGCACCCCTGGATTCCAGATAATCGGCGATGCTGTCCAGGGCATCCAGGTTTCGTTGACCGTTGAATGGACCCGAGTTGACCAGGGTCCCCTCCCCTACGTAGGCCTCTGTCATGGCATTTTCATCGAGACTTCCATCGACCGGTTGAATCACCACCCTGAGCTTCAAACCGTATTTTCCGGCGAATTCAAAGTCCCTCTGATCATGGGCAGGGACCGCCATAATCGCGCCGGTTCCGTAATCAAAGAGAACGAAATTGGCCACAAAGATCGGAATCTCCTCACCGGTCACCGAATTCATACAATACCTACCGGTAAAGGCCCCCTCTTTCACCGTAAAGTCCGCTGTGCGCATAAAGGTGTCCATCTTGAGCGTATGTTCAACAAACTTAAGCACCTCACCTTCTTCGGGGCGTCCTTTTATGATCTCCTGGACCAACGGATGTTCCGGGGCCAGACACATAAACGTCGCTCCGAACACCGTATCCTGTCGGGTGGTGAAGACCTCGATGACTTCCTCCGAACCTGCCAGGGGAAACCGGATGATGGCGCCATAACTCTTTCCGATCCAGTTCCGCTGCATGGTGAGCACCCGGTCGGGCCATCCTGGGAGCTTTTCGCAATACTCCAGGATTTCATCGGCATAGTGCGTTATCTTGAGAAACCAGCTGTCCATCTCTTTTATGCTGACTTCCACGTCCGGATGACGCCAGCAACATCCATCTTCAACCTGCTCGTTGGCCAGCACCGTCTGACATTTGTTGCACCAGTTGACAAAGGTCTTCTTCTTATAGGCCAAACCCTCCTGGTACATTCTCAGAAACACCAACTGCTCCCATCGATAATATTCAGGATCGCAGGTGGCCAGTTCCCGGTCCCAGTCATAGCTGAAGCCCATCCGCTTAAGCTGGACTTTCATGGCAGCGATATTGTCGTAAGTCCATTGGGCAGGATGGGTCTTATTTTCTATGGCCGCGTTTTCCGCAGGCATGCCAAAGGCATCCCATCCCATCGGATGGAGGACATTTTTTCCGCACATCCGTTGATATCTGGCCACCACGTCACCGATGGTATAATTGCGCACATGCCCGATATGAATTTTCCCGGAGGGATAGGGAAACATCTCCAAAAGGTAATATTTTGGTTTAGAGATATCATCTATAGATTTGAATGTTTTATTTTTTTCCCAATTTGACTGCCATTTAAGCTCTATCTCTTGCGGGTTATATTTCATCTTCTGTCACGCCTTCTGTAGTCTCAGTGTCGTTGCATTCTTCATTTATTAGGGTATTGTAGATATTATCCAATACGCCGTTGATATATCTCCCCGAATCTTCGCTTCCGAACTTTTTTCCGATCTCCACGGCCTCATCAAGCGAGACCCTTGCGGGGATTTCAGGGACAAACAGGATTTCAAAGGCTGCCAGCCTCAGTATGGATCGATCCAGCCGCGCCATACGGTCAATACGCCAGTTCTTGGATGCCTGACTGATGGTTTTGTCCAGGCTCTCCTTTTTCCCGCATACCCCCAAGACAAGCATCTTTGAGAACTCTCTGATAGATTCCGAGGCCTCGAAGTTCTCACAAATCAGGTCAAAGACCTCGGACGGATCATCATGGCTGAACTCCAGGTGAAACAGAACCTGGACAGCCAATTCACGAGCCCGTCTTCTTTTCCCCATATTTCACCGTCAAAGAGCGAATTCCAAGGATTCAGGGAATTTAGGAATTTCGAATTACGTTCGACGCCTGGATTCCGCAATCCTCCAAATTGTCAACTCTGCAATTCCTTGAAGAGGTTAACCATTTCGATGGCGGCCATGGCGGCCTCGAATCCTTTATTTCCGGATTTGGACCCGGCCCTCTCAATGGCCTGTTCGAGGTTGTCTGTGGTAAGGACGCCGAAGGTCACTGGGATTTCACTCTCCAGTGCCACGCTGGCGATACCTTTGGATACCTCGGCCGCCACATAATCGAAATGGGGTGTCGCCCCCCTGATCACCGCGCCCACGCATATGACCGCGTCAGACTCTCCGGTCCGGACCATCTTCCTCGCCGCGAGAGGCATCTCAAATGCCCCGGGGACCTTTATGATCAATATGTCTTTTTCGTCGCAACCGTGTCTCGTCAAGGCATCTATGGCCCCTTCCATCAATCTGGAGCAGATAAAATCATTAAAGCGGCTCACAATGATGGCAAAACGAAAGCCCTCCGCCGACAATCGACCTTCTACTACTTTGGGCATAACACCCCCCTTTCAAATGGATGCTTGAATAAACCCATTACTCAATTCTGTTTAACAGATGTCCTAACTTGTGGCACTTGGTGGACAGATATCGAAGGTTTTCCGGCCTCGGTATGCACTCGATGGGCACCCGTCCGGTAACCTGCAACCCATAACCCTCCAGTCCGATAATTTTTTTCGGGTTATTGGTCAGCAGCCTCATTTTCTTGACGCCGATGGCCACCAGGATCTGGGCCCCCACTCCATAATCCCTTAAGTCTGCAGCGAAACCGAGTTCTTCATTGGCTTCCACCGTATCGAACCCCTGATCCTGAAGGGCATAGGCCTTCAGCTTATTTGCAAGGCCGATACCTCGCCCTTCCTGCTGGAGATAGAGTATTACGCCGAGACCTTCCTTCTGGATGATAGACATGGCAGCTTCCAACTGCTCGCCGCAGTCACATCGATAGGAACTGAAAACATCCCCGGTCAGGCACCCGGAATGGACCCTGACCATCACATCTTTCTCCGGATCAATCTCGCCTTTTACCAGGGCCAGGTGCTCGTAATCGTCTATGTCATTGACAAACGCCATGGCCTTCCATTCCCCAAAGGGCGTCGGCAGGACCGTTTCTGCAGCCTTGTGTACAAAGGACTCCTTTCGCATCCGGTAAGAGATGAGATCGGCCACGGTGGCGATCTTCAAATCGTGCTCTTGGGCGAATATCTCCAGGTCCGGCAGGCGGGCCATGGTCCCGTCATCCTTCATGACTTCACAGATCACAGCCGCAGGCTTGAGACCGGCGAGCCGCGCAAGATCGACCGAACCCTCGGTCTGTCCGGTCCTGAACAGGACCCCTCCCCGTCTGGCCCTCAGAGGGAAGACATGTCCTGGATGAACAAGGTCTTCGGGTGTTGCATCATCCGCTATGGCGGTCAAAATGGTATGGGCCCTGTCAGCAGCGGAGATGCCCGTGGTAACACCTCGGGCGGCCTCTATCGATACGGTAAAGGCCGTCTGGAAAGGAGAACGATTCTTGCTGACCATCTGGTCGAGTTCCAATTTTTCCACGATCTCCGGCTCCAATGCGAGGCAGATAAGACCGCGACCATGTTTGGCCATGAAATTGATGGCCTCCGGCGTTACCTTTTCAGCCGCTATGGTCAGATCCCCCTCATTCTCCCTCCCCTCATCGTCCACAAGGATGATCGTCTTTCCTTGTTTCAGGTCGTCTAACACATCTGCGATATTGGATATAGGCATCTTCAAGATCCTTTTTTATGGTGCATCATTAATGGCATCAGAGAGCCGCTCAAAGTCCCCATGAGGTCGTCGCCAGGAAGAGGGTCTCCTGCCTGCTATCTGATGAACCCATGTTTTGCGAGGGCTTCGAGGTCAATTCCCGAGGCCTCTGTGTCCCGGTCCGGCCTCCCTCTGGAAAACAGCTTCTCCACATATTTGCCGATGAGGTCGGTTTCGATATTGACCGGGTCTCCTGTCTTTTTTTTCAAAAGCGTCGTTGCAACGCCGGTCTGAGGGATGATATTTACCTCAAAGAGATCATTTTCACAAGCATTAATCGTCAGGCTGATCCCATCCACTGCAATGGAGCCCTTCACGATGAGGTAACGGGAAAGACCTTGTTCAATCCGGATCCGTATGCGCCAAGATTGCCCGGATTGATCTTTCCCGACGATCGTTCCGACGCCGTCCACATGCCCCGCGACCAGATGTCCCCCCAGACGATCCGTCAACCGGAGGGCCCGCTCAAGATTTACCGAATCCCCCATCTTCAGAAACCTCAGTGTGGAACGGGAAAGGGTCTCGCCGGATACATCCATGCCCAGAGCATTCCCCGATATCTCCGTTACGGTGAGGCATACGCCGTTGACAGAGATGCTCTCCCCGATCTCGCAGTCGATCGCATCAAAAGGCGGGATGATGGTGACCTTCATGTCATTGCGCGAACGTCGAATTCCGCCGACCTTGCCCAATCCTTCAATCAGACCGGTAAACATGTCAATCTGCCTTACCCGGATAATCCGGAACTGTGTTTAAATTGCAGATGGCGAATCTGGTCAATCCAGAACCAAGAGAGTGTCTCACCATCTGAAAAATTTTTTTATTCTTTCACGGCCATGTCAATCAGTATTTTTAATGCCTCCGGACGCTTCGCCGATTCAAATGCCGCCAGCGCCTGTGCCATCGGGTATTCGGCGGAGATGAGGCGTTCAAGGGGCATATCCGGATGAGTCGCCAGCATGCGAAGGCCCACCTCAAACCGGCCGCATCTGGACCCGACCAGTGTCTGTTCATTGACCACCACGCTCGACAGGTCCACCTTCCACTCACCTGCCACCGTGGACTTGAGCACAATTGTTCCGCGGGGCCTGCAGAGCGTTACCGCATCAGTCAAGCCCGCGGCTGATCCGGTGGCTTCCACAACGAAATCGACCTTTCCCGCCATCTCTGCTGGAAATTCCGACCGGATCTTGAGGTCACGCCAGCGGGCGTTTTCGAGCTTTGTCTTATGGTGTCCTATGAGCGTCACATCCGGAAGGGCTGTTGCAAGCGCCCATGCACACAAAATCCCGAGGCGCCCGTCGCCCAATACCACCGCCCGTTCCGACCCGGTTAACGCCAGTTGTTCCAACACCTCAAAGGCTGCGGAGAGCGGCTCCACCAGAACCGCTCTGTTGTCGGCCATCGAGACAGGAACGACGTAAAGGTTGGACACCGGCAGCATACAATAATCGGCCATGCAACCGTTCAAATCGAGGATGCCCAAACACTTCCGGTGAGGGCAATGACGCTGCAGGCCTTTGACGCAGGACGCACAGGCCCCACACCCGGCATTGATCTCGCCGACAACGCGTTTTCCCGTAAAATCAGGCTGATCCCCGATCAAGATATTGGAATCGACCACCCCGACAAACTCGTGTCCCAGAACCCCCTCGAAACCCTTGTACCCCCTGGTAATCTCGATATCCGTAGTACAGATGCCGGCCTTGAGCACCCTGATCCGGGCCCAACCCGGCATCGCCTCCGGTTCGGGATAATCCTCCCTGTATTGGAGATGGCCGTCAAATACGATCGCACGCATGGATCGTCTCAGGGCCTCTCGATTACAGGACTTGCAATGACCTTGTTTCGGCCCGCCTCCTTGGCCGCGTACAGGCATTTGTCCGCCACACGGATCATGGCCTCGTGCGAGATATCCGGCGGAAAGCCTGTCACGCCCTGGCCAGGTGCAAGGCCCGTAACCCCGAAACTGGCCGTAATCCGAATCGCTTCTTCCTTATGGAAGACAATCTGCTTCGATACCTTGGCGCGGAGTCTTTCCGCCAGGACTTGCGCCTTATCAAAATCCGTCTCAGGAAGAACCACAATAAATTCCTCCCCCCCGTAACGGGCGATCCAATCCACTCTTGAACGGATCGACCGGCCCATTGTTTGGACAAAGGCCTTTAATACCTCATCTCCGGCCTGGTGTCCGTACGTATCATTGACCCCCTTGAAGTGATCGATATCCACCATAAGTACGGAAATGGGATGGCCGTACCGCCTTGCTCTTTGAAGCTCATGGGGAAGATGTGCGTCCATATAGGTGCGGTTGTAGCACCCTGTCATGGTATCGGTTATGGATAGCATACGGATGGCGTCATTGGCGTCTTTTAACGATTTTTCCAGATTCAGGATACGGACAGCCGTCTTGAGGCGGGCAAAAAGTTCTGATCGGTCAAAGGGTTTGGTCAGATAATCGTCGGCCCCGGCCTCCAGGCCGGCAAGCATATCTTCCCTGGAGTCCCTGGCCGTCAGCAGAAAGATAAACACATAACCGGCCGAGACCTCCTCTCGGATACTGCGGCATAGCTGCAGCCCGTCCATCTCCGGCATCATCCAGTCCGTAAATACGATGGGAAAGAATTGCGCATTGAAGCATGCCAACGCCTCCTCCCCGTCCTTGGCGGACACCACTTCATAACCGGCCTTTGACAGCGTCATCTCCAAAAGCCTTCGCGAGACCGGATCGTCTTCGACAATGAGGATAGGGAAACGGTTTTCCAAAGGACAGGGACCCTCCCGAACGTGGACCTTCACCTTCATTCGTAAAATATTTTATTTATCATGTTTTCGTATCGGAGTGAACAACTATCTGTCGCAATTCCACACCTTGACTCTCCTCCCCCACATCGCTATATTGACCTCGATTCAAAGGCCTGTTGCGGATCATCGAGGGGCCTGGGTCTGGATTACTGAAGCGTGCGCCACCTTTGTTTACCAGCGACAAAGATAAGCATATGATGGATCGGCTTATTGAGATAAAACAGGATATCCCCGGATTCAATTCCTTTTTCGGATCGTGGATCTGCCGGGGCGATCTCAACCTGATTGTGGATGTGGGTCCTGCCAACAGTGCAGACCGGCTGATCCGGTCGCTCTCCCGGCTCCAGCTCCCCCGGGTGGATTATATCCTCATCACCCATATTCACCTGGATCATGCCGGGGCCCTGGCCCGGATACTGGAAGAATATCCCATGGCCCGGGCAATATGCCATGCTGACGCGATCCGGCACCTGATCAACCCGGAAAGACTCTGGATCAGCAGCCTGAATGTCCTGGGGGATGTTGCAAGCGCATACGGCCCGCCAAAGCCGGTTCCCGGGGAAAAGTTGATCCCCCATACCGGGGTGAAGCTTAAGGAACTTCTTGTGATAGAGACACCCGGCCATGCGGTTCACCACCTCAGCTACAGCTATCAGGAAAGACTTTATGCCGGTGAGGCCGCGGGCAATTATATCGATTTTGACGGTCTGGACTATCTGCGTCCAGCCACCCCCCCAAAGTTCTTTTTGGATGGTTTTCTGAAGAGTCTCGATGCGCTGTCAACCTTAAAGGATCAACCCATACGGTACGCCCACTTCGGCAAGGCCCGAGGTTCCCACGCCATGTTGAGTCGCTTCCGGGAGCAGCTTCTCCATTGGAAGAAAATCATCGGCCAATGTGTCCGTCAGGGGGGAAACGATGACACCATCATCCGAAACGCCATGGATCTCCTGCTCGAAAACGATCCCAATCTGGCGGCATTTCACCGCATGAATTCAGATATGCAGAATAGAGAACGGATGTTTATGACCAATAGTATCAAAGGGTTTGTTGGATTCCTAAATGCTAAACATTAATAAATCAGTTATGAAGTGTATCTTCAGGATAGTTCGCATATGACACATTCTAACGATCTGGAAAAGGCCAATTTCAAGGCCCTTATAGAAGAAGACGGCACGGACCGGATTCAGGAACGACTCGATATCATTGATGTTTTTCTTGGAACCGAGGCACATATCACCTTCGAGGAGATGGTGCAGCTTCTGAAGGAAAAGGGCTATGCGTTTGATCCGGTGTTTGTGGCCCAATGCATGAACCGGATGGTTGAATTGGGATTTGCCCGGAAAAAGCAGTTTGACGGGCAACCGATCCGGTATGAGCATCGTCATCTCGGCAGGCATCACGATCACCTGGTCTGCACCAAGTGCGGGAAGATCGTCGAATTTTCCGACGAACATATTGAGAGGTGCCAGTTGACAGTGGCCGCGAGATATGGGTTTCACATGCTTCAGCACAGGATGGAAATCTATGGATTGTGTTCGGATTGTCTCTCAAGAAGACAACGTTTGATGCCCCTGGCCGCTGCCAAACCCGGAGAGCGGGTGATTATCCGAGAGGTGTCCGGTGGGAGGACGCGGAGGGCCCGCCTGGCCGCCCTGGGATTGCGTCCCGGCGATACCATAGAGGTTATTGCCAACAGCGGACAAGGAAGGATTATTCTGGGGCATGGGCACACACGGCTGGCCATCGGCAGGGGGGTCGCCCAGGTCATTATGGTCGCCCTGGACCAGGAGAACGTCCGGAGCTGAGCATCCTGATTTGGCTGACGCAATCTTACGCAGCCTTCTGCAGCATCTCTCTGAGCCTGTCCCTGACGCCCCTTATAAATTTTTCACCCGTGCTTCGATAGACGTAACGCGCCCTCTCTTCGGGAGTCACGGTTTCAGGGGAGTGGCGTAATTTGAGTTTGATGACGGCCAAGAGATCGTCCAACAGGAACCTGCGGTATATGAGGCGCAGGAGGGGAAGTCGAAACTCCGCCTCGCTGATGGATGCGGCCCAGTCCACGATGTAGGGATGCCCGTCCTCCCCCAACAGGGTATTGGGCGCCCGTTTCAGATCACAGTGGGCCAGGCCCCTTCGGTGAAAACAGGCCACCAGGTCATTCAACTCATTAAAAAAGGCGGGAGGGAGTCTCATCTCCTGTTCGAGGTTCTCCAGGCTTCTTCCGGGAATCTCCTCTATGATCAGGGCGATCCCGTCAATGACCCGGTACAGTGTCGGCACCCCCTTTACTCCCTTCAGCCGCCTGTAGGCCTTCGCCTCCCGCCATATGAGAAAGCGGCCCACCGTATTCCTGAAAAGATATCTGTTGGCGCTGAAATCCTTGACCACCGCCCGCATCCCCTTCTCCTCCACACGCCGGATCGCAGGCCGCGTGCTTGAGGCCGCCCTCAACATGCCGCGGCGTTTCTGTCGGGGATCTGAAAGGCTGAGTCTCTCAAACAAGGGAAGTTCATCCTTCTTCGTCGTCGTCATGGTATTTGAAATAGGCCGCGCATGTCCCCTCGCTCGAAACCATGCAGGGACCGATCGGCGTACGAGGGGTACAGGCCTTTCGGAAGAGCCTGCAATCCGTAGGGCGGACCGCACCCCTCAGGATTTCCGCGCAACGACATCCCGCAGGTTCGCTGGCCGGCGGCACGGCGATGTCGAATCGGCTTCGGGCGTCGCAGAGCGAATAGCGCTTTCGAATCGCCAGACCGCTTCGGGGTATGTTGCCCAGGCCCCGCCACGGGGAATCACAGGGTTCGAACACCTCATCCATCAGGTGGAGGGCCGCCTGATTTCCTTCCGGGCTCGCCCCGCGGCCGTACTGGATCTGTACCGTCGCCCTTTGCTCCTCCACCTGTTTCACCAGCATGAGGATCCCCTCCAGGATATCCACCGGTTCAAATCCGGTCACCACGCACGGGATATGATATCGCTCCGCCACCTTTTCATAAGAGGCGGTGCCGATAATGGTGGTGACATGGCCGGGGCAGATAAAGCCGTCTATGGCAAGGTTCCCCGCCGACAGGAGCGCATCCATGGCCGGAGGGAGGAGCTTGTGGGCGGAAAGCACCGAGAAGTTCTTTTGCCCCTGTTCATGAGCCGTCTTGATGGCGGCGGCAACCGTGGGCGCCGTCGTCTCAAATCCTATCCCTAAGAACACCACCTCACGATCGGGGGTGTCGATCGCAAGTCTGAGGGCATCGATGGTGGAATACACCATCTTGACGGCGGCGCCATTGGCCTGTTCATTTTTCAAGGAGGATAAGCTTCCGGGAACCCTGAGCATATCTCCGAAGGTGGTCACCAGGACTCCGGGAATCCGTGCCAGTTTGACCGCCCTGTCTATCTCCTCCATGGCCGTCACGCAGACCGGACATCCGGGTCCTGAGACCAATTGGATGTGCTCCGGCAAAAGACTGCGGATCCCGTGCCTGAAAATGGCCATGGTATGGGTCCCGCAGATCTCCATAAACCGGACCGGTCGTTGCGAAACCTCCCGGATCTTTTCGGAGAGGGCCTTTGCCACATCCCTGTCCCGGTATTCATCCATATATTTCATTGCTGTCCTCAAATGCCCCTTTAAGGCCGAGATGTCTCAGTCCGGCGCAGACGGCCTGGCCGAGGCATATCCCCCCGTCATTGGCCGGCACCCTGGCATGGGTATATACGCTGAAGCCTTCGGCCTCAAGCACCCTGGTCAGGCCGGTGAGGAGGGTGGCGTTCTGAAACACGCCGCCGCTGGCCGCGATCTGTTGGATCCCGGTTTCTTCCCTCATCATAAGGCAGACGTCTCTCAGCATTCGGATGAGGGTGTTGTGAAACCGCCGGGCCATGACCCCCCTCCCCTCTCCGTTCTCCATATCCTGAACAATGCCGTGAATGATTCCGGCGGTCTTTATTATCCAGCCGCACCCTTCCGGACTTACCTCCCAGGGGTAAACCCCTTCATCTGTGCCGGATTGTGCCATTTCAAGTTCCACGGCCGCCTGGCCCTCGTAAGCGATGGTCCGCCTCAAGCCCAATAAGGCGGAGACTGCATCAAACAGCCTTCCGCAACTGGAGGTCAAGGGTGAATTGATCCCCTTCAGCGCCATCCGGAGGACGATGGAAGCCTCCGGTGGATTGAGATCCCGGACAAAGGGGATGGAAAGATCGAAGAGGTCCTCGCCATAGGACTTGTAAAGATAGATAAGGGCCATGCGCCAGGGGTTCTTGGCGGCGGCGTCCCCGCCGGGGAGGGGGACATACTCAAGTTGCGCCTTTCGGTTGAACGAGGTTAAATCGGAGACGATGACCTCTCCTCCCCAGATATGGCCGTCCAGGCCCAGTCCGGTCCCGTCCATCGCCACCCCGATGACCGGTCCCCTGAGACCGTGTTCCGCCATGCAACTGACGATATGGGCATGATGATGCTGTACCGCGACGACAGGGCGCTCCTTTTGGCCCCGTGCGAACCGGGTGCTGAGGTAATCAGGGTGAAGATCACAGGCCACTACCTCGGGTTCGACCTCCAGTATGCGACTCAGATGGGACACGGTCAGAGAGAAAAAGTCAAAGGTCTCCAGATTCTCCATATCTCCGATATGCTGGCTCAAGAATGCACGGTTTTTCTTGGTCAGACAGATCGTATTTTTGAGTTCCGCCCCCACTGCCAGAACAGGGGGGAGCATTTTCAACTCGTCCGGCAAAAAAATCGGTATCGGCACATATCCCCTGGAACGACGAATCTGTCTTGAGATCCCGTCCACCACCCTCAGGACCGAGTCATCGCTCCTGAGATAGATATCGCGATTGTGGGTCAGGAAGTAATCGGCAACTCCTTTGAGACGATTGACCGCCGTCTTATTGTCGATGCAGATCGGTTCTTCCGTCATATTCCCGCTGGTCATGAGCAGGGCCCTGAACGGGCCGTCCATCAACAGATAATGGAGCGGCGTATAGGGCAGCATCACGCCCAGATACCTGTTCCTCGGGGCAACCAAGGAAGATAGGCCATGGGACCGCCGTTTTTTCAGAAGGACCACAGGGCGCTGCCGGGAACCCAGGAGTCCGGCCTCCTGGTCATTGACATGGGCAATCTCGAAGGCGGCATTCATATCCCTGACCATGACGGCCAATGGTTTTTCTTCCCGGTGTTTTCTTTTTCGGAGTCCGGCCACGGCCGCGTGGTTGGATGCATCCGCCACCAGATGGAATCCCCCCAGCCCCTTAACGGCAAGGATGGCCCCTTCCTGAAGGAGGGATATGCACGCGGCAACGGGGTCCTCGCAGGAAATGGCATTGCCGTCTCTGTCGTGAAGCGAGGTCTTCGGACCGCACTCCCAGCAGGCATTGGGCTGGGCATGAAACCGCCGGTCAACAGGATTATCATATTCCTCCTGACAGGCGCGGCACATGGCAAATTTCCGCATGGTGGTGGCGGGCCGGTCATACGGGACATCTTCAATAATGGTATATCGGGGGCCGCAGTTGGTGCAGTTGATGAAGGGATATCCGAACCGCCGGTTCAGCGGGTCCCGCAGTTCCGAGAGGCAGTCGGGACAGATGCAGACATCAGGGGAGATGAGGGCCGATCGTTCCGGCCCTTCCCGGCTTTGGATGATGGTAAACGCCACCTCATTTTTCGGCGCGATCTCTTCCCATCGGACATCGGCGATGTAGGCCAGAGGGGGATGCTCGGTCGCCACGGCGCGGGCAAACATCCGGATGTCCGCTTCAGCGCCCTCAACCTCTATCTCCACCCCGACAGGCGAATTGGCGACATACCCGCTCAGGCCGTGCCTTGCGGCGAGACGGTAGACAAAAGGGCGAAAACCAACCCCCTGGACAATGCCCTGGATAGCCCCTCTGGACCGTTTGTTCATTGCTGTTTCCGCGCCGACCCCCGGGCCTTCACCTTCTCTCGGAGCCAGTCATACCAGGCCGACAGACCCTCTTCTGTCCTGCAGGAGATCTCGAAAATAGAGAGACCCGGGTTTATCTTCAAGGCCTCCTCCCGAATCTTTTCAACCGAGCAGTCCACATAGGGGAGAAGGTCAATTTTGTTCACCAGAAGGACCTCTGATTCGTGAAACATGAGAGGGTACTTGGCCGGCTTGTCGTCCCCCTCGGCCACGCTCAGGATCATGGCCTTGAAATCTTCTCCAACCTTGAATTCCGCCGGACAGACAAGATTGCCCACGTTCTCAACCACAAGAAGATCGAGGGCGTCAAAATCAAACTCCTTGAAGGTATCTCGGATCATGTTCCCGTCGAGGTGGCAGGCGCCTCCGGTATTGATCTGCACGGCCGGGATCCCCATTGCCGCGATTCGCTCGGCATCCTGAGATGATTGGATGTCTCCTTCAATGACCCCCATCCGAATTTCGTCCTTGAGGGCGCCGATCGTCTTTTCCAGAAGGCTGGTCTTTCCCGCCCCAGGGGAACTCATCAGATTAACCACCAGGAGATCCTTTTCGTCAAATATTGCCCTGTTCTCCTGAGCAATGCGCTCATTGGCCTCCAATATATTCTTTACCACCGATACCTTCATTTTAGTACTCCTTCATGCTGGAATATTTGCTGCCGGATGATCGTTGCACTCAGTCCACTTCCATTTCCACGATGGATAATTCCTGACCGGATATGGTTTCAATATCCCGGCTGTGGCAATGGGGGCACTCAAATGCGTAGTCCTCAATCTCAAATTCCTCCTTGCACTCTCGACAGATTCCCCTGAGGGGGATAATTTCCATGTCCAGCCTGGCGCCTTCCAATGGGGTGCCCCTCGTCATCACCTCGAAGCAGAAAGAGAGGGATTCCGGCACAACGGCTGAAAGCCGGCCGATATTAAGGCGAACCGAACGCAATACCCTTGCGTGGTGTTTTTCCATCTCTTCCTTTATGATATCGAGAAGGCTTTGGGCAATCGACATCTCGTGCATTAGACGGCCGCCTTTCCTGAAAAGGCCCTGCCGGGCCTTTCGATTCCGCTCAAGAGATATACGCTGACCGATTAAAATTAAGAGGGCTTGGAAACGGAATGGCAAAAGACGGGCATATCCCGGGTGGAAACTCCCTGACCCATAATCCAGATATTGATCATGCATCGGTCCCGGTGCAACCACCGACGGATTGCGACCACGGGGAGATAGCCTTCAGTTACACCCCATTGCCAGTGTCTGCGACTGAAAGCCGCATCTGCCCTCTTTGGCCGAAGCGATGATGAAACCGGAATATAAACGTCGTTATCCCTGTTGCAGGGCCACCGTCAAAGAGTAGATCTTCTGCCGCGCATCATTGAAAACACCCGAGACATTCAAGGAGTGATTGGCAAAGATGCTGTCGGGCGAACCGTTGAACACTATCCACGGTTCAAATTGGCACCGTGCAAGCAGTTCAGTAATTTTATCGATGAGTTTGAGGGAATTTTTACGGTCCAGCACCTCATAAAAATCGATCCGGATGGCCTTGAACGCTTCATGGAGGGCATAGGCAACGCCCTGGGCATAGTAAAAATTATCATCAATTTGACGCCAGGGGATATCGATCTGGACCATTTCGTCTGCCGATGACGGCTTCCCCGCATCTTCCGTGACCGGCAGGACCGTCCCCTTGCGCTGCGGCGCATTGATCAGCCGGGTGTTTACCCCGCCCATGAGCGATGCATACTGGTTCAGCAGTTCCACCAGATTGTCAGCCCTGGGATAAAAAAAGGATGTTCCATTCTTCAAGCCCTGATAATAGCCTTGCAGGTCTTTGTAGGCCTTCTGCCATCTGCTTTCGGCCGATGGAAACCACCACTTGTAGGGGTCGTTGGAAAGCGCGGTAAAGGCGCCTTCGGCCCATCGATCCAGTTTGTCCGTGGTCCGCATCCGGGAGAGATTATCCCTCAGCACCCGTATGTTGTACCGGATCACCTCCAGCTGGCCGATCTGGAAATTGGGCATGTTATCCAGAAAAACCGTGGGCCAGAAGAGATCGTTGGGCAGCCAGTTATCGCTCATCTGTTCAATCAGGAGTTCATTTGCCTTGACAAAAGCAGCCCCGTTGACGGTCTTGTCCAATTCCCCCAGCTGGAGTGGCTCGGGTTTTCTCGAGTTGATCGCCATGATAATGAGGGAAACCACGACCAGAACTAAAATGATGACACCGATGATGCGGCCGTATTTCACCTTTTCCTTATCTTTGTCATTCTTCGCGTCCATTGCCTTTTATCCCTTCTGAGGTCGTCTCTCGAGGTGTAATGCATAGGTTCTCTAAGGAGAATATCGCTAATTTTAGAGGCAAGCAGGTGCAGTTGTCAACAGATAATCCTGCTTCACATGGCATCGAATCTCCGTTCATGGTCATTACGTTTTTTGAATGTAAGGATCCCGCAGTCCTTTCTTATATATCTTGCCGGAGCCTGTCTTGGGAATGGTTTCCAGGAAATCAATGCTTTTCGGTGCCTTGTAATGGGCCATCTCGTTCTTGCAGAATGAGATGAGACCTTCGGCCGTCGCCGCACACCCCTCCTTCAATACCACACAGGCCTTCACCGCCTCCCCCCAGTGGGGATCGGGCACCCCGATGACTGCCGCCTCCAGAACGGCCTCGTGCTGATAAAGGACATTCTCCACCTCGGTGGAATAGACGTTTTCGCCCCCGGTCAGGATCATATCCTTTTTCCGGTCCACAATGGTCACATACTGCTCCTCGTCAATGACCGCCAGGTCTCCGGTGTAGAGCCAGCCGTCGCGGATGGCCGCCCGGGTTTCCTCGGGCAGCTCCCAGTAACCGGGCGTCACCGTGTCCCCCCGGACAATAATCTCTCCTACCTGGCCATTATCCGTCGCGACATCATCCCCCTTTTCATCCACCACCCTGAGACTGACGTTGATAAATTCCCGTCCGGTCTTGGCCTTGAATCGGAGCTGCTCCTCCCACGGGAGGTCCTTGAGGTAATTTTTGAGAATCGAAAGGGTCAGATAGGGGCTGGTTTCAGTCATCCCGTATGTCTGAATATAGTCGCACTTGAAGGCGTCGATGATCTTGCGCACGGTTTCAGGGGCGATGGGCGCTCCCCCGCTCAGGATGACACGGAGACTCGAATAATCGAATCCGTCCACATCAGGATGGTTGACCATCAGGTTCAACATGGTGGGGATCAGATTGGACAGGGTGATCTTTTCCCTCTGAATCATGCGAAGCGCCTCAAGGGGCTCAAACGAGGGGAGGATCACATGCTTCCCGCCGACCCAGGTAATGGCAAAGGTGGCCCAGGCGTCGGCCAGATGGAAGAGCGGGGCCACATGAAACCAGTTGTCGCTGTCCGTGAGATGGAGTTCGGCAATGGTGCCCAGGGCATGACTCTTGACATTCTTGTGCGTCAACATCACCCCTTTGGGCCGGCCGGTGGTGCCGCTGGTATAGTAGAGATGGGCCACGTCATCATCTTTGAGGGCCTGCACAGGCGGTGGTTCCGGCCTCTGACCGGCCAACAGCGATTCATAACCCAGTTCCCGTGGACCGCCTGGTTCAAAATCCGCCCGGGTCCAGATCACCTGTTCGATGGTGGGAACGGATGCGGGAAGGGCGTTGACCTTATCGTGAAATTGGCCCTGTGAGATGAGGATGCGCGTCTGGCTGTCGTTGAGGATCACTGCCAGTTCCTTGGCAGACAGCCGGAAATTGAGGGGGACCAGGATGGCCCCCAAGTGGGCCGCGGCAAAGTAGGCCTCAAGGAATTCGTTTGAATTCTCGTGGATAATCGCTACACGTTCATTCCGCTTTAGCCCTAATGAGATCAACCCCTGACACAGCCGCCAGACCCTTTGGCCAAAGGCCTGGTAGTCCATGCGGGCCTCACCGCAGACCACGGCTTCTTGTTTGGGATGCAGCTTGAGTGCCTTGGGGAGAAGTTCATCGAGTGGCATGGATATACCTCCGTAAACAAAATCGCAGACTGACGGCTTTTACCTTAAGAGATTCTAAGCAAAATTGCAAGGATCATGTCGGTCATGGCCCTTTCGGTGAGGCGGCGTTCTCAGGTGAGGTATAAAGAGATCGAGCCCGGAGTCTGTGCGTGTGACAATGACGGCGCTACCTGTCCTATATTTTTGTCTGCTGAGGTCAAGGCAAAAACCGGGGAGATTTTTTGGAACTTCACCAATGGCGCCGGGGAGCCGCTTCCCGGTCCAGTAGCCAGGTAAGATTGCCATGGATCGGTTGGATCATCTGCGCGGGATATTTACCTGGAGGTCCCTCGAGGATGGACTTCAGGATTGGTGCCTTGCGCTTTCCCGAGACCAGAAAGACGATTTCTAAGGCATTGTTGAGCAGGGGAAGTGTCATGGTCAGGCGGTCGACATCAGGATCCCCTCCCCTGACCGGGACCACTAGCCGCTCTTGCTCCCTCAAGGCATTATCGCCGGGAAAGAGGGAGGCCGTGTGTCCGTCGGTCCCGATGCCGAGAATGATGAGATCAAATACCGGAATCTCTGAAGGCGGTGATTGAAAAAAGCGGACCAGTTCTTCCTGGCAGGTCGCGGCCGCCTCCTCAGGGGAAAGATTCATTGGCATGGGGTGAACCTGATGGGGAAGGACAGGCACCCGGTCAAGAAGGTCGGCCCTGGCCGCCCCATAGTTGCTTGCCGGATCATCTGCAGGAACGCAGCGCTCATCCACCCAGAAGATATGGGTCCTGTCCCACGGGATCTCATTAAGGTGTGGCGCTTCACACAGGAGGCGGTGCATGGGCCTGGGGGTCGACCCGCCGGACAGGGCAACCATGAAGCGTCCCCTCAATGCGACGCTCATTTGCGCGGTTTGTGAAACTATGGCTGCTCCCTTGCGGGCCAGATCGGCCGGATCGGACGCGATCATGATTTTCAATAGAGCGCTCCTCCCGGTCTAATGCCCATAACAGTTGATCCCACTAAACTTTTCTCTGTAATGTTTCAGGAGAGGCGTTAGCGCTCTTTCGGGAACAGAGACATCTTTCAGCCTCTGCCTGATCTGTTCATCGCTTAATCGCACATTCAGGTGTCTGTTGGGGATGTCGATATCGATGATGTCCCCATCCCTGACGGCGCCGATGGGCCCGCCGTTATAGGCCTCCATTTCAACGTGCCCGATGCAGGGACCTGATGTGGCCCCTGAAAACCGGCCGTCGGTAATCAGGGCCACTTTCTTATACCCGGCCCCCTTGATGGCATCGGTGGGGGTCAGCATTTCCGGCATTCCGGGGGCGCCTGCCGGTCCCTGAAAGGGGAGGACCACCACATCCCCCTCTCTGATCTCCTTATTTTCAAGGGCGGCCAGGAGATCCCGTTCCGCATAGAAGACCCTTGCCGGACCGGAATGGGCCTGCATCTCCGGCGCCACTGCCGTTTGTTTGATAATGGCGCTGTTTCCCATGTTGCCCTTTAGTACCGCAATCCCGCCTTGTGCATGGTAGGCCTTGTCAAGGGGCCGGATAATGTCATCATCCAGGACCTTCCCTTCAATGGCGACCTCCCTGATGGATGTGCCATTCACGGTTGGGGAGTCCTTTATCTGATGGCGCAGCCGGCTGAGGACCGCCGGTATCCCACCTGCCCTCCCGATATCGGCCATCTCATGGGTGCCGGCGGGAATGATGGCGCACAGGTGCGGCGTCTCCAGCGAAACCCTGTCAAACAGATCCAGGTCGATCTGTATCCCTGCCTCCCGGGCGATGGCCGGGATGTGGAGCACTGCATTGGTGGAGCCTCCCATCCCCATATCCACCCGGATGGCATTTTCAAAGGCCTGGGGCGTCATGATGGACCTGGGCCTCACATCGTTCCTGATCAGTTCTACGATCCGTTTCCCAGATTCATAGGCCTCCTCCTTTTTCCGGGGATCGATCGCAAGGGTGGTGGCGCACCCGGTCACGGACATGCCCAGGACCTCGGTCACCACGGACATGGTATTGGCCGTATAGAGCCCCACACAGGAACCGGCCCCGCAGGTCATGGCGGGAAGCATTGCCTCTGCCTCCTGCGCCGTCATCCGGCCCCCCTTCACCTGCCCGACCAGTCCGAATCCCTCGATCGGATGGTGCTTCAAGCCGTTCACGATATTTGCCTTCATGGGTCCGCCGGTCAGCATGAGGGCAGGCAGGTTGAGACGACCGGCCGCCATGAGCATTCCGGGCGTAATCTTATCGCAGGCCGTAACCCCGACCCATCCGTCCAGGGAGTGCGAAAGGACCATGATCTCGATGTTGTCCGCAATATGCTCCCTGCTGGGGAGGCTCAACCGCATCTCCACAAACATGGCCACCCCGTCGCATACGCCAGGAACCCCCCATTCCAGCGGGACCCCGCCTGCGTCCCGGATACCCCTTTTGACCTCACGGGTCAATTCGTTGAGATGGATATGACCGGGAATAATGGTGTTGTAGCTGTTGGCCACGCCCACAAACGGCCTGTCCGCATCAAAATCCTCCTTTTTCAAACCTGCCGACATGAGCAATGCCCGATGCGGCAGTGTCTCGATATCTTTCTTTAATATGTCTGAACGCATGGTATTAAAACCTCCTGATAAATGGTCTTCTGTCCGGTCTTTGGTTATTCAGGACCTTATTGCCAGGTTTTCTGTCATGAAAACAAGAGAATACGGCCATCCTTCCACTGCCCACTTAGCCTTCCGTCATTCCGGCACGTTTCCAGCCGGAATCCAGAAATAGGGCGGACTGGTTCCGGCTAAGGGCATGCCGGAATGACGGGACAGCACACGGCTGTTTTGGTTGCGGTTATCCGCAGATTTTTAAAAAGTGAACGTCTTTCCCGCGGATGCGGCCGCAAATCGATCGCCGAAATGGTTTGAGAGTTTGACGGCCGCCTGAAAACCCGTGCAGTGGGAGACCCCCACCAGGTCAACGGAAAACCTCTCAAACTCCTTAATCACCCCGGGCAGGTCCTCCGGGCCGTAGAACATCAGATGGGTCCCCCCCAGGATGGCGCGGAGCCTGTCAATCCCCATCTTTGTCCACAAATACTCCAGGATGTTCAGGACCCCTGCATGGGCGCACCCCAGGATCAGCACAGGAGCGCCATCTGTCTCAATGAGAAGCGATGCGTCGTCTTCGATGAAATCCTGCACAAATCCATTTCCTTCAGGCACTACCAGCCGGGGATCCTTCGGCGCTTTATCAGGGTCCCGGTCTATTCCGGTCACAAACCAGACACCGGGTGCCGCCTCCTCTGTGTGGTCCATAAACCTGAAGATCGCGCCGGACCGCTCCAACTCCTCTCGGGAGGCCGGGCATCCGATATACCGGGGAGGCTTGTCCGGTGCCGCCGGATCCATGACCATATGCCGGGAAAAAACCGCGGGATGGGCAACCACCTTGATCTCGCCCACCTGCTGCACCGCCCACGGGAGTCCGCCCGTATGGTCATAATGCCCATGGCTGATAAATATCCTTTTCAGACCCTTGAGGTCCATGTTCAGCGTTTCGAGATTAAGGGGAAGGGACCTCCCCGGACCCGTATCGAAGAGGTATTTCTCATCTCCCCTCTCAATGAGGCAACTGAACCCGTGTTCGCCCACAAATCCCGACCGGCTGATGCTGTTGTCGCAAAGAATGGTAATGCGTGTCTCCATGTGGTCTCCCCTCATTCGCGCAATCATGCCTTGCCCAGGTAGCTGCCCTCGTAGTCCAATGTGCAAAGTGGTCTTTTTTCAGCATTGAAAACCGCGTTAACCACCTCACCGATGAACAAGGTATGGTTCCCTGGAGCCAGGCTTTGTATGATACGGCATTCCATGCAGCCGATGCAGTCTGCCAGGATCGGACACCCGGTCACACCGTATTTCCAGTCAATCGATTCAAATTTTTCTTTGGCGATTGGGCCTTTGAAACGGTGCAGGAGACTCTTCTGTTCGCTGGAAATAATGTGTAGGGCAAAAGACCCGCTTTGCACCAGCAATTCGTGTGAGTAGCGGTTGGGATGGATTGCCACCATGAATAACGGCGGCTCGTAGGAAACCTGGCTCATCCAGGAAGCGATCATGCCGTTGATGCTCTGTTCAAAGCGTGTGGTGAGCACATAAATCCCATAGGTCATATGGGCCATATTTTTCAAAATCGCTTCCTTCATCATCCGCTCCTGCCGATGTTCAAGCCTTTCCTCGTCATTTGCCATCAATAACGAAGGCCCTATCCATCCCTTTTGATTCTTAATGCCCCCAATCATGAGCAATGTCAATCCAAACCATGAAATGCCGATGTCCGCGCGATGCAATCGCATAATAATATCAGGGAGATCAGCATCGTCGGATTGCGGATACGGGGCTGATGGAGGTTCTCAGTAAGATACTGCTATTTCAACGGAATGGCGTCTTAACGGGGACCGGTGAACCATCCCAGGCATGATCATTCCCACCTTCGATCCGGCTCACTGAATGATAGTATCACAAGCATTCAGCTTCAACATGAAAACTTTCCATGGCAGAAGAATCTTTCAGATTTCAGAATGTGAGATTCGAATGACGGCAGTGCTTGCAACCGAAAAGCCGGCGCCGGATGGACAATTCACCCTCTGCAGCGAACTGCTGTGTGACGAAAAGACGGGGAGACCGTTACAAGAGGAAGGTTGATTTTCTCTGCCAGGTGAGCGATGTTACGCTTTTGATTGGGAAAGGAGATCTGAACATCCTGATCGGGAGACTTGACGTAATCAAATGATTACGCTAAATTCTATTTATGATTAGACCTGATGAGAATCTTGCACCTGATTGGGACGAAGACAATATCAGCCATATTGCTGAGCATGGGTTGACCCCGGAGCAGGTTGAAGAGGTCTATTACAGCGAGGGGCCGTTTCCGACCCTGGCTGTTAAGCAGAAGAAAAAACATATAAAATCAGGTGAATATAGATACCGGCTGTGGGGCACAGACGCTTCGGGCACATGTATCGAAGTGATTGTTGCCCCTTATCCACAGTATGGCGCATGGCGTTGCGTGACGGCATTCCCCATGTCGAACACCACCCAAAAGGCCTATTTCAAGAGGATAAAGAAATGAGCAGGATTCCAGAAAAGACAAGAAAAAATCTCAAACAAGAGGCTGTCCGGTGGGACAAGGAGATTTCGAGAGAGACTCCTGAGCAGATTCAGGGATTGCTGAATGACGCTGAGCCGTTTCAGGTTCCCCGTCCTCCCCGTCAGCCCGTCTCCCTCCGCATGGACCCCTTTGATCTTTCGATGATCAAGCGCCTCGCCCGAAAGAAAGGCGTTCCACACACCCAACTCATGGCAATTTGGCTTCGCGAACGGGTCGAAAAAGAAAAGAGGCTTGATGCCGCGAAATGACATCACCGAGTGTCTCTCGCAGAGTTCACAGGGATTACAGAGTCTTGTTTTTGGACAGGATTTGAGAGATACCCGGGCTTATTATGGACAACCGCTTAAAACTCTATGTGAACTGCCCTTGGGAATGAAAATAAACCGGTTTCCTTTCACCACCATAGGCACTTTACATGAGATCGACGCCTCTTCGGGATCTCTATCGGGATCTCGAAGCCCCGCAGGTGGCCGGATTCCGAGCTGCCCCAAACCTTCTGAGTAGATTAGCATCCTTTCTCATTCGAAACTGAAATGGCTCAGAAGGAAAATAGTTGGCGATAGTTCTAATAGCCATAACCTCCTGTTTCAATCGCAACTAACCTGCCGTTTCGGAAAGTGAGATATCGAATAAATTGTGTGCTCCCTAAATTGTAGGTCCACACCTCAACCTGTATTTTTCCAAGAACATACTTGAGTTCCTCATGGCCCTCCGGATAACGGTGCATGAATCCCCTCGCGATTCCTTCGGTTCTTTCCTCAATGCTGGTGGGTTCTCCACATTTCTCAAGAACGTAATCTCGAGTAGCTCCCACAGCTATAATTCTTCCGCCACATCGGAAGTTTGCCCCTGCGATGGCAGAAGCACTGCCAGCAAATACGATCAAAAGACATGTGAATATGAGAAACACCCCATATTCCATTTGCATTTTCATCTCAGTCATCTTTACCCTCCGCTTTTCTCTCACGTGTTGAACACCCATTCATACTGAGTTACCCACAGCACGAGAATTACGATCCGGATGCTTAAAAGCAGTGGTATGGAACATACACGCTCCTATTTTGAATTTATCACAAAGCGTTGTTCAGTACCGGGCAGGATTTCAGGGTCTTTTGTTGGAATTGTTCCTGGAAAAACGGCATTGGCAAGGCAGACAAAGATCCGGAGCGCTCCGCCAAAGTCATTGCTCTGATTCAGAAGGATAATGAAAGTGGCTTTTTTGGCTGGAAGATAGAACATGGCCGCGCCGAGGTATTTGAAAGGTTCAATCCTTATTCGCCGTAACCTATCATAAAATCTTTGGTGAATTCAATCAAGAAAAACCACATCTTCAACAGGATGTCCTGATTAAATAACTTCGTGAAATTGATGTAGCATTATAGGAGCAGAGGCCCTCTTGTGTGGATTCAAAAGTCAAGGATATAGGGTATTCCAGAGCAATTTTGGTCAACTCCCCTTTTGAAGAATAGCGATGGCAAATTGCAATTCGACGTCATCACCGTTTGCATAAGCCAGCACATTCTCCAAAGTCCGAGGAACACGGTTGTTTGGAAAGACGCCTCCCTTTCCATCCTTTCCGCTGTCAATCTGAACAACGAAGTCGGCATCGAGGGAGCGGCCGATCGGGTATGCGAACCCGCATCTGAACTCCGATGTATAAGGCATGATGATCGTACCGCCCGTAATGCCAAAAGACCCGTTCGTACCGAAAAAGCCAACCACACGCCCATTCGGAGAACCCTTAATCCCCATGGCGATCCCTTCTCCTGAACTGATGCACGCCGGATTAACAAGGGCGATGACCGGACCGCCGTAATAGACGCTTTGGGGCATTATCTCAAGAGGCTTGGGGATAGGAAGGATGTCACCCTCTTTCTCGTCCATAAACACCCACATGAATTCGCCGGTCAGTGCATTGTACAGGAACTGGTTTTCATAATGCCTGGCTTCTCTGTAGAAAAATCCGGAAAGATCGGCTGCGGTTTCATCCGATCCGCCCATATTCCCCCGCAAATCGACGATGAGACCCGGAACGTTTAGTTCAACAAAATACTTAATGGCTTCCTCAAATTTGGCGTATACAGCCCAGGCATATTCGGATTCACCATCCATATCACTTTCAACATACACCCTTACATATCCATAGCCGCTGTCCAACACCCGGTATTCCACCAGTTTCATGACATCTTCCATATCAGGACTGGGGGCAAAATTGACCAGATCCAGCCCCTTCTTGTGGTCATCGATTGCGATCATGACAGCACTATGAGGTTCGCTTTCACCGGGATTCCTGAAATCGACGGTTCTCGCCGCCCCAACAGCGGCACGGGTGAGAAAGCGAATCTTTTCCATGCGCCTGTTTTCATTCGTAGCCGGCGGCTCTTTGTTCCAAAGAACGGAAACTGCTTCTACGGCCACATCGACTGGGACACCGTTCCAGGCCAGGAGTTCGGCTCCCACCTGGATGCCGGCATTTGCGGCCGGCCCGCCGTCTGTAACGGCAGCGGCGATGATCCTGCCATCGTCCAGTTCAGCTGCGACCAGACCGAACCCGCCTGCGATCTCGTCCGCTGAAAGGCCGACTTGATCGGGAGAGGTAATCATAATATGACCATCAGGAATGGAAAAAAGATACTCTCTCAACGTACGGTAATAGGTGTCTGTATCGGCCGCAGCCTCAGCCGCAGCAATTCTTGGTGCAAACCTCGCATAGAGGTTCCCAAAATCGACACCTTTCCACTCCGTAAAGGCATATTCCCTGGAGAATTTGGCGTTCGCGGCCTCAAATGCCTCGCTCCAGCTAAGGGTGCTGTAATCCACTGTTTCGGGTAGGCTATAGGCAGATGTGGAGCTGCCATCGTCATCGCTGCAGGAAGACACAGTTAAGATTAATGACAAAGCACAAGAAATCACTAACAAAGAAGGCTTTTTGAGAAACATAAAAATCACTCCTCTATGTCGGATGATATTGGGTAAGCCGATGGGTCTCATGAAACCAAAAGCGAAAAATGGCAAACAGCCGATGCGTCTTTTTGAGGGAGGTACTTTATCATAGGGTCCTTTTAGCCGCAATCGTTTTGCTTACGGGTATCTCGATAATATTCATTCGGAGAGATCAGCGAATGGGAGGAAATTGTGAGAGTTGGAAAGCTCCGGGCGACACGGAGTTACCATCTGGTTATCTCACGGGTTCAGTACCAATCCTTTTGACAGATAACTGCCATCTCTGGCAAGCTGCGTATGCCAATAAAGCATTTAATATCAATAAGCTACGGCCACACAAAAGAGTCAGCAGGGTGAAGACCGTCCTAGCCTCCACCCCGTCCTCATCATGTTATAGGAATTGCCCACAAAATGTAAGGGTCCTTGACACAAGCTTTGAAGCCGCTTTCAAATAATAGCGTTGGGTAGATGGCATCTACCCAACCGCTTCCACCTGACATACCTGAGATATTTACAGGCCCTTGCCTCTCGAATTCCACGTGTGTCATGGCCGACTTTTCGCTCATCTGAATGAAGATACCAAGACATTTGAATTGGTTGACTTACTATCGGGTACGCCCAGTAAGCCGAACGCCATATTTCGAGGCGTGTGCATGAAAGAGAATTTGTCTTTCGAGGTTTTTTATTTAGGTTTTGGCAAAAACCATGATTCAGAAGTGCCCATTTGAGCTTTCAAGCGAAAGAACATATTCCAGTCGCTCTGATTGCCTTTTCCTATTTTTTCATTTAGTCACTATTGATTTGTTTTATTCAGCGAATCTCCAAAATCAATGGGGTAAAATGCGCCATTTTGAGCAGGTTTGGCCCCGGCCGCCGCGACCCATACGACACCCTTTGTGCTCGATTCAGGGTCAAAGACACAACTGTACACGCTCGCAAGTGAATAATATGTGATCGCTTTGTCGGGACCATTTATTTGCGGCACAGGTTCACCGTCAAACCAAATTATCTCTTCAGAGGCATGGGAAATAATTCCCCCGTGTGGCCCTTCTTTTGTATCGCTCATGAATGCGATCACATCTTCAACGGTAATCGTCTCGTATTTGGAAGCGTACAAATCCCATAATCGGCTCCAACGATCCCATGATCCCGAACGTGCATAATCTTGTTTCTGAAATTGGGCTTCCCAATTAACCATATATTCATCTCCCGTGCCCCACGAGGATGTATCCACGCCGTCGTATTGCATTTGATCCACGGTCAGATTCTCACCCGAATAACCGCGGAACCCGGGACATGACATATACTGGTTTGTAACACACAGTCCTTGAGCTTCATTTACCGAAGGTGTTGCGGGATCATCCCAGGGATAGACGGGACCAATCTTGAGGGTCGAACATTCGATATCCACCGCTTCTCCGGTATTGGCGTCCGAAACCAGGATGTTCCATCCGGACGCACCGCCGTAGGTTTTAATCGTCTCCGTTGCCTGTTCCAGGTCATTGGCGTACTGGACCATCATCCTCATATGCAGGGTATGGGGAATTTCCGGATTTTCGAGAAGATTTGTATCCGAGGAAGGGGAAGCCATTTCACTTGCCGTTATTCCCGCCTCGTTCATGCCGGACATGGTAAACCATCCGGGAAAGCTCACCTGAAGGAAGGCATTCCCCGTATCGGGTTTCGCAACGGTAACAATGGTCTGATCCAGCAGGCCGACACTGACAAGATCCTGGTTTGCACCATGGATGATTCTGCCATCGAATGTGGCGGACCCCCAGGCGGCAAAGCCCGAGCAAGCGAGTCCTGAAATGGACAATTCAGCCACATTAGGCGCCAATTCAAAAAACTCAAGAAAAAGCATGTTTTCATTGTCCACTACGTCTATTAGGCCTGCCATGGCAACGATATCATCAAAACCAAAAGGAGATCCTTTTGCAGCCAAACCATCCGCCATTCCCTGAATTTCCTCCAAAAGCTCGGGGGTTTTCTCTTGAATAACATTCAGGAAGTATTTTTTGGACTGTTGAATCAGCAGTTCATGAAACGCCTTCAACTGCGTCTGTTCGAGAACCACCATCTCTTCACCCTGAAAAATATGATACAGGTATGCGGTGAATGTGAAAAAGGCGCTGTAAGCCTCTGCGATACGATCCGCCAGAAGGTATCCCTGCTGAAAGCCCATTTCATAATGATTGCCTTCAATATGCAAAATAGCGGGATGATTTTCTCCCGAAGGCTGTTCAAGAAAGGCCCCCTTCAATAGATAGCTGTAATCTTTGCGGGTGTCACTGCTATCGCTTGAACACCCCAAAACTGTGCCAAAACACAAGGCTAACAGCAAATATACAATCCTGGAAAAAGATATCTTTTTCATCGGTTTCTCCTTTCGATTTTTTCCGACAATTCCACTCACCAAATTGTTGTTTAATAGGCCTTTTTCGCCTTCATCTCTTCTCAATCGTTCCATTCCTGTGCAGGATATCGCCCGGCTCTTTAGCCACCGGAGAACGCCAGTTTTCATTTAAGAGACTAACAGTCAGCAGTAGAGCTGACCCGCAATCATGCAAAATCACCATCACCCGTCGCCACGTGACTTGCAACTGCCAACGTTATCAGCTGACTGAAGCTGGGGAGATCTTTGGGGAGGAAAATCCAGCGTATCCAGAAGTTCTTTTCCCGCTATTCGGGAATATCGGGAAATGGGGGTTGTCACTGTGATTTCCAGGACTGGACTTCCAACTCAGCGGCTTGCTGTAAATCCGCAGAAGCGGTGTGTCCTTTCATTCGTACATCTTTTGGAAACCTCAAAAATTTCGGCGCACCAAAAACGCTACATATGCCTACTCGGTCCCAGCCCTATGGATTCATTAGGTTTTTCTGGCAGCCACAACATATTGCGGTGTGCCGTTCCGCGAGATTCTGTTGATACTTACTACACCACGTCTCTACGCGCAACCAAAATAGACGATCTTTTCTAAGAGTGTCTTTATTGAAAGGGAAAGATATCGATAGGGGCAAGGTTGATCGGTTTTGCATGATCTTTTTTAATGACTTGGACGGCCGTAACAGAGAGGAGTAACTTTAGGGAGCCACCGGGCTTATCTTCTGGATATATCAAAGAATTGCGACCTCTCAAAACCTGAGATATCTGCCATCTCTGGCAGCATCCTCGATGCTAAATATTCTGCAATATCAATTAGATAGACTATAAGCATCTGAAGCGATCTCAATCTACTCATCTTTTCAAAACCGCCAGCTGAATGTCTGTATTTGATTAGGACATGGAGCCTCCCGCTGCTTATTATACAGATGCAGATTCATGGAATGGATGGAATGGATTCCCTTGTTGACAATTTTCTTCAAATTTCGGTACGATGAAAGAAAATTGCGACGTGAGATTGAAAGGAGTTTGATTCCCGGCGATATGGATAAAATTAGGGCTAAAGCAGAGAAGATTAGATCCGGATTAGTGGCTTGACGAGGGAGAATAAGAATGAATGTGATCATTGAAAAAGAAGCACGTGTCACAACAATAATCATCAATCGCCCGGAAGTGCGCAACGCCGTAGATCCATCGACGGCCAAGGCGTTGGCCAATGCATTTCGAGATTTTGAGGCGGATAAGGATGCCAGAGTGGCCGTGCTGACCGGGGCGGACAACTGTTTTTGCGCAGGTGCCGACCTGAAATCTCTGTCAAAGGGGATTTTCCATCGCTGGTTAACCGATGACAATGCCCCCATGGGACCTTCACGCATGAAGTTGCCCAAGCCAGTCATTGCCCAGTGAGCGGGTACGCCGTGGCCGGAGGGTTGGAACTGGCCCTGCTGTGTGATCTTCGGGTCATGGACGAAGACGCCGTTTTTGGCGTCTTCTGTCGACGTTGGGGTGTTCCCTTGATTGACGGCGGCACGGTCCGTTTGCCTCGATTGATCGGAGTCTCCAACGCTTTAGATATGATCCTGACGGGTCGGCCCGTAGGCGCCGAGGAGGCGCTCAGGATGGGCCTAGCCAACCGGGTGGTTCCTTACGGAAAATCCAGAGAGCAGGCCGAAGAATTGGCCCTTGAAATCGCTCAGTTCCCCTGGAACTGTGTGCTGTCCGATAGACGTTCCGCTTATGAAGCGTTGGAATTGTCTTTTGAAGAAGCCATGAAAAATGAGTTTAAGCTTGGATTGGCGACGATCGAAAGCGGGGAGACTGTAAAGGGAGCATCACGTTTTGCGGGAGGCATGGGACGACACGGATCGTTCAAATAGTACCGGAAAAGACGCACCATACCTCGAATTTTTCGCCGTACCGTGAACGACGACTATCAGTTCTCGGTAGCCGACCAACAGCAAATTCTTGAATTCAGTGGCCGGGATCATGTCTTTAAAGCTTGTCATCATTGTCACTCAGACTGAAGAGAATGCTATGAAATCATTGGGATACAAAGTCGATTACAAGGGGTCATTGGTTACCAGTTGGATCAAAGAAGGTTTTGTTCCATTAAATGGGTAGAAGATCTAAATCAACAGGAAATGCACAACGTTTTTGTTTCACCCCGATGTTGCATTAAAAACCGCATGAAGCAATGGTATATCCTGCTATATATGTGCCAAAACCACTTGACCCGCCCTATCCGGGACAGCACAGATGATGAGGTCCTTGCAGGGCATTCGACAGCTGCTTCCAAGCTCACATACGCGATTCATTTCAAGCAGCTTCCGAAATTTTGTGCAACATCGGGGTTTAGTTTCAGGTTCATTGTCAGAAGCGTCTGAATGGAAATCGGCTTATCAAGACCACTGGAGGCCATATGGACAATGTCAAAGGACTATTTTTCGATGTCGGGGGCACCGTGTTTGACTGGAAGAACACGGCCCGGGAAAACATTCAGAAACTGGCCGATGAAAAAGGAGAGATTATCGACAGTGACGCTTTTGCCAATGCGTGGCGGGCAGAGATGTTCAAGGTTCATACCCAAGTCAGGCAGGGAAACCTGCCTTGGATGAACGCCGACCACATGCATCTTCAGGCATTGGTGAACATGGCGGGCGACTATCCACTGCTGGACGGGCTTGACAAAACATCTCTGGTCGAAATGACCTGGAGTCATCTCAAGCCCTTTTCTGGTGCGGCTGAAGCCATCGACCGATTGCGGACCCGATACACGGTCGTGGTGCTCACCATTTTGAGTTGGGAGAGCATCGTTCAGAGTTCCAAGAGAGCCCGTGTCCAATGGGACGGCATTTTGTCCTGTGAATTCTTGGGCTATTACAAACCGTCTTTACAGGCCTACCTGAAAGCAACAGGGCTTTTGGGGCTGAAGCCGTCTGAAGCCATAATGGTGGCTGCCCATGAAGGGGATCTGGCTGCAGCCCGGGCTGCCGGTTTGCATACGGCATATGTCAACGTCCCTGAAGAGGACAACATGGCGGAAGGTTTTGAGGAGCCGGATGACCCCAATTTCGATATTGAAGCCCGGGACTTCGACGAGCTGTGCCGCAAGCTGGGGGTATGATTTTCATGGCACCTTTGCGGCAATCGGACAATCGCTTAAAAGGAATGGAATTATGGATTTCGAAACACTTTCGCAATGGCTCATAGACTACGCTGCCAGCTACCCGGAGGAATACAATCAGATAAACATTTGGCGGAAGCCCATGATGGCCTGTGCAAAGGCCGACAATCGATTTCTGCGTCTGAGAGAAATACGGCCACTGCAACCGGCTGGCGTGATGAACTGGCAGATGGCAAAAAGAAGGACGGTGGGAAGTGTATAGAGGCCTGCCCCATTGACGCCTTATCCGAGGATGGTCTTGATCGAGCGACCTGTTACGCCCGTTTGCTTGATGCGTTTCGTCTGTTGTTTGCGGGCCTTCGGTGATCAGCGTGTCTGAACCGCCGTATCAGCAGGTAACCTGAAATACATTTTTTGGCTTAAACAGCCAATGCCCTTGGAGAACTTCTCCAGCTTACCTTTATAGGCCATTTTTAAATTCAGTGCACCCCGTCTTTCACGTCTTTCGGTCGAGTCTCAAAAAATGGTCGCGAACAGGGCGATACAATCCCCCTGTACCCCCTCAAGACTGCAATAACCAAATAATTCAAATCATCCAATCACCGAGCATCATACCCATGTCCGCCGCGCACACAACGGACGTAATAGTCACCCGTCTTAGCGTAGTAGTGCACGAACCCAAAGTCGAAATCGACGTACCACGCGCCGTCCGGGTAGCCCGCGTAGGTACTACTGCTCGACCAGTGAAAATCAGCCACTTTCACATTGGTAAACGGATGGCCTTCTGGCAAGGCCGGGTCGGTTCGGCTTGGATCCACCAGACTGGACAACTCCTCTATGGTCGGAAGCCGCCACCCTTTGCGGCCTCCCAGACTCAACATGTAACAATAAGCGCAAGCTCCATTCCAGTCTCGTAGGGCGTTATCCGTGTCTCGCTGCCAGACAAGCCCCGTCTCTTTGTCCAGAACGGCAGGGTATTCCATATGGACGATGGGGTCGAGCACAAGCCTTCCCATCACGAGCTGAAATCGATCAGCAGCCGGCAATATCTGCGACCACGGCGGGGTAGCGGCCATGGTCTGGGTGGAGGCGTTTGGAAATGTCACGCCATCAGGGGTTATCTTCATCTCACCAGTTGATTGGGATGCCATAATTAATAACGATAATGCAGCGCCGATAAAAACGATTCCTCTTTTCATTTGGACCTCCTTCAAATGTTGCGAAACGCTGTTGATATTAATTTGACTATCAAATGTTTGAATCTGGTTTTGAAAAGACCATGTTCCCAGGCTTACAGTCGCTCCATCCGGACAGTGCCTCCGAACGGAAAACATTCTCAACAGATTTTGAGAGGTTGCTCCATGCAATAACCCCCTGTTACGAGGTTATGGGTTTGGTAGGAGTGTTTGGCTTATCAGCAACAACTTGCCAAGTAAGTCAACAGAAATGGTTCTTCGGTATGTGTGGGATAATCCGGTGGCGTACAAGAGACATAGGTCCGGAGTTTTATCCATAGTCCATCATAGACCACCGGTACTTGGGATATCCCCGATCCCGGCGGCTTGGTGAATATGGAATATGATTCTTCTGTCGGCTATGCGAAATAGCCAGATATATTTTCGTAATCTCATAGATTCTGGCCCAGCAAAAACCTGAGATATGCCTACGTCGGTCCCAGCCCTATGAATTCATTCAACTTTTCTGGCACCCACAAGATATTGGGGGTCCTGCTTCAAATGATTCAGTGAATATCTACCACATGAGATCTTTCCGTGCAACCAAAACAGGCAATGTTTTCCAAATAGACTCACTATCAGAACGGAAAGCTGTCGATTGAGCTAAGATTGATCATATTTTGCTTAGATGTATCAGCGGCTGAAACCGGTCCTAATCAGCAGTGTTACAAGAATAAGATCGCCGCGCTTTCCTTTTGGATAACCCACAAATTCAGCACCACCGATTTTGACGGATATCTGCCATCTCTGGCAGGCTTTGCATGCCAATAAGTCTATTAATATCAATTGGATATGTCATTCGAAAAGAGTCAGCAGGGCTGAAGGCCTTTATGGCCTCCACCCCGGCCCGATCACGTTACGCATAGATGTTCTCGATCCACCTCATAGCCTCGGCGTCAGGCACTTTTCCCAAATAAATCTGGGTAGTTGACAGGTTCGCATGCCGTAAGATGACTTTTGACACGATCTCGATGGGCACACCTGACCGAGAGGCATATGTCGCAGCATGTCTCCTGAGATCATGGGGCCTGAGCCGAATCCCGACCCTTTTGCCTGCCTTTTTCACCATGCTACGTGTGGCCTCGTAGGACAAGGGAAAAATTCTCTGGTCCGGGTGAATCCCGTTGTCCCTGATGTATTCCTTGAGCCGGTCAGCCACTTTCTGTGGGATGAAAACATACTCCCGTTCTTTGCCGCTTTTCGGGTCCCTCAGCGTCAGTTTCCGGTCATGGACGTCCATCGCCCTGAGTTTCAGGACTTCACCAACCCTCATCCCGCCTCTGGCCATCAGTTCAAGCATGAGAC